>SKHR01000203.1 GCA_007116865.1 Marinospirillum sp.
AAGCCGCCGGGCTGGCGGTGTTAGCCCTTGGAGAGAATGTAAGTGGCATAGGTCAAGCACCTGTGTCCGGTTCTCAGTGAATTGGGAATCCCCTTCCTTCAGGGAGGGGAGCAGTCAATGCTGAACTCCTGCTTGCCAAACAGACAAGTCTGCTGATCTGATGAGTTCAGCTTAAGACAGCACAACTATAAATTATAACTATTGTTATTTATTCAATCGATAACAAAAACCGATCAGCCTAGATTCATCAGCCAAAAAGCCAAATGCAGAAGCAGTACCGCTACGCTGATCCCGGCTGCACCAAAAACCAGCATCATGCCGGTGTAGCGCTTAGGATTGGCTAAAATCTTGCCACGTGCTATCCAGGCTACCACCAGCGCAGCGCCCGCTAACAGCACACCGACCTGAATGATCATGATTCCAGCAAAAGCCAGAACCAGTGCCAGCGTGGCAAGATTATGATTGCGACGCTGCGGGGATTGGACTGAATCACTCATCCTGTTCTCCTAAGGGGTTTTGAGCCGGACGTCTGGCTTTGAGGGTAACCGAAACCGAGTCGGCAAAACGCAGTGCATGGGGTTTATCCACCTCAACCTCAGCCGCCAGAACCGATGAATGAGACATCAGAATATCCAGGAGTTCACGCGTCAGGGTTTCCAGCAAGGAAAACCGCCCCTGTTCAACATGGGCAATCATTCGCTTGGTCAGGGTGCGGTAGTTCAGCGCCTCATCAATGGCTTGACTGGCCAGGGCTCGATCGGCGGCGTAGGTCAGCTGAGCATTGATCACCACATCCTGACGGTTTTTGATCTCGTCTTCATTGATACCGATATAGGTGCGCAGGCGCAGGTTCTTGATCCGAATTTGGGCCAGGGCATAGGGGTCAGACAGGGGCATAAGACCTCCTAATCCAGTAGCTTAAGAAATTCTTGGCGGGTGTTTTGTGAGTTGCGCAGGTGTCCCAGCATCACCGAGGTGCGCATCTGCGAGTTTTGCTTTTCTACACCGCGCATCATCATGCACAGGTGGCGTGCCTCAATGATCACACCTACCCCTGCGGCCTGAGTCACACTCTGCACGGCAGAAGCAATTTGATGAGTCAGTTGCTCTTGAATCTGCAAACGCCGCGAATACATATCCACGATCCGTGCAAACTTGGACAGCCCCAGCACCTTACCCCGCGGCAAATAACCTATATGACACTTGCCAATAAACGGCAGCAGATGGTGTTCACACAAGGAGTAGAGTTCGATGTCTTTGATCACGACCAGCTCATCCGTATCTGAGCTGAAGACCGCCCCATTGACCAGTTCTTCCAGGGTTTGACGGTACCCACGCGTCAGAAAGCTCATGGCTTTTGCGGCTCGCATGGGAGTATTCTGCAAACCCTCTCGTTGCGGGTCTTCGCCAACCAGTCGAATGATTTGCTCGTAGTGTTCAGCCAACTCATTGGTTGTGTTTTGTGGCAGTTCCATAAGGTTTTTTTCTCGGTCTTTTACCCATCTGAGGGGACGACTGATGCACGCCCCACTTTACCGACTATTTTACTAGGAAATTACTCTGCTGTGGCTTATTATTTTCACGCTTGTATAGAACCTTGATGCGTCAAACTGACATCCAACGCCTGTCAGGGGTTCTGATATACTCTCGCAACATGATAATAATGACACAACCGGAATGCAGGTCATCAAAAGCAGATTTGTGGTAACGCGCTGCTTTTATTAATTAATCGGATGGATTGCACTGACTATGAAAAAACTCATCGCTGGTTTGGCTTTTGCCGGCCTCTCACTGCCGCTACTGGCTCAAGAAACCCTGGTGTTGGATACCAATACCTACCTCGACGCCAGTGTCATTACCGAACTGAACCTTTCTGAAGGTCAGGTGGTAAATAACTACTGGTTTGCGGTTCAGCCCTCAACCGTACAAGCCCTGACCGACCAGACCATCACTCACTGCGTTTTGGACACTCAGGCCACTCTATCTCAGGGCCAGCTCCAGTTGACCACTCAGGCACTGCGCTGCCCAACGGTGAGAGGCGATGTGTTCACCAGTCGTGATATTGAAGCGACCATTGCGGCCAGCATCGAAGAGCTCTGCACGAGTTCATCCGGTCAACGCTGCAACCAGGTCACCTTCAAACAGGGTTACTCCTACTTGTTTGAGCTGAACCAGAGCGCCAACATGGTGCAAGAGTTCAACGCCTCCAGAGAAGTCAATCGTCTGCGCATGCAGGGCGATTAATCCCGACTTCTTGCATCCGCCCCGCTTGATTCAGCGGGGCGGAAACGCTCTTCAGTGATCACAGCACCCGATTGGTGGTCAGGTATTTAGACCCTGACTCTGGCCCAGTGCCATCAGCATACAGGGTCACCCCAGAGCGCAAACAGATCGACAGGTTCTCATGTGAAGCGGCGGTTTCTGCGGGCAGCAGATGGGCAACAGCGGCTTTTTCTTCCAGCAATTCTTGCTCTGTTACCTGCATCATCTGGCGACTGTAGGGGTTGATCTCCAAACCCTGAACAATTTGATAACGCCCATAATTGCAGCGCACCGGGAAGGAGTAGAAAATGCCTTTGGCGATCCCGTAGCTGCCGTCACTGACAATCCCCATGCTGACGATCTGCCCCGGTGGTGTACCCAGCACCCAGTCATGCATATGGTGGATCACCGCCTGAGCCGCCGATGCAGCACTAGAGACGCCACGCGCATCAATGATCTGTCCGCCTCGGGTTTGTACCTTGGGAATAAACTCATCCCGATACCAGCTTTGGTCGATCTGATCCATCACCGGTGTGTCCAACACTCGGGCATGGTGCAGGTCTGGGAACTGAGTGGTTGAGTGGTTACCCCACACGATCACCCCTTGAATATCCAAGGGGTTGGCACCCGTATGATTGGCCAGAATACCTTTGGTGCGGTTGTGATCCAGCCGGGTCAGGGCAGTAAACTGTGAGGGCGACAACTTGGGTGCATTACGGCTGGCGATCAGTGCATTGGTATTGGCCGGGTTGCCCACCACCAGTACTTTGACGTCACGGTTGGCATGGTCATTCAAGGCTTTGCCCTGGCGGGTAAAGATTTCCGCATTGACTTCCAGCAGGTCGCGGCGCTCCATTCCTGGCCCTCGTGGGCGTGCACCAATCAGGATTGCATAGTGCGCATTACTAAAGCCTTCTTCGACATTGTCATGCAGGGTGATGGTGTGCAGCAGGGGAAAGGCGCAGTCTTCCAACTCCATGGCAAGGCCACGAAGCGCTTCCATTTTTTCTGGAACTTCAATCAATTGCAGAATAACGGGTTGATCATCGCCCATCATGCTGCCGTCGGCCAGTTGAAACAATAAGCTGTTACTAATTGCACCAGCAGCGCCGGTGATGGCAATACGGACAGGTCTTCTCATAAGGGCCTCTTTGTTATTCTGGTCAATGGGCAAGGCCGACCAGAATAAAACATGGCCTCCAAGAGGTTAACCTCTCAAGGCGCGGTGATTTGTCGCAATTATTGACCTGAATCAACCTGAGCCGCGAGCATTTCTGCTGTCGCGGCAGATAAAGTCCAGCCCAGATGCCCGTGCCCGGTATTGTAATACACCCCCGAATAGCGACCCGGCCCGACCCTGGGCACCATGTCGGGCAACATGGGTCGCAGACCGGCCCAGGGCACTGCATGCTCAGTACAAACCTGAGGAAACTCCTTTTCGACCCAGCGCACCAGGGGCTGAATACGCTTGGTACGAATATCTTTATTTATGCCTGCAAATTCAGCGGTTCCGGCCACTCGCAGGCGATCCTCACCCAAACGGCTACAAACCAACTTCACCGATTCATCCAGCAGACTCACCTGGGGTGCGGCTTGACGGCTAAGCGTATCTTCTAATGGCAGAGTGATGGAGTAGCCTTTCACGGGGTAAATGGGCAGCCGGTCACCCAACCAGCGCGCCATTTGGCGACTATTCACTCCCGCGCAGATCACTACCCCATCCACCTGATCAGCCCAGGGGGCGTTCGGTGAATCACCTTCCAGCCAAAAGCCCTGAGACAGGCGTTGAATCTCTTTGACGGAGTGCTGCCAGTAAAAGTGGACTCCGCGTCGCTCACAGGCCGCGGTCAGCCCAACACAAAACTGGTGAATATCCCCACTGGCATCACCGGGCGTGTAGAGGCCACCGGCATATTGACCTTGCAAAGCGGGCTCCAGTTGATGCATTTCTTCGTTGGTGACGACATGACGTTCCAGCCCACCTTGTACTAACAAGGCATTGACCTTTTGTGCCGCTGCCAGATCCTGGGCGGTGTGGTAAAGATGTAAAATGCCTTTATCCTGGCGGGCATAATCGATCTGCTCTTCTTCGGCCCAGCTTTGCAAAAGACTTCGAGCCGCCAGTGCCATTTCCAAACAGGTCAAGGTGGAGGTTTGATAACGGGCAATACCCGCCATGAAACGCAGCATCCAGTCCAGCTTGGGCCAGGTTGGCAGCGGGTGAATCAATAGCGGGGCCTGAGGATTAAACATCCAGCGCACCCCTTTGATCAGATTGGGCCAGTTATTCCAAGCCTCAGCATTAGAAGCTGAAAGCTGCCCACCATTGGCGTAAGAGGTCTCCATCGCTGGATAGCGCGCCTGCTCGTAAACCCGCACGTCAAAACCACGACGACTCAGTGCGTAGGCACTGGTGATTCCGGTGATTCCTGCGCCGATGACCGCTATTTTTTTCATAAAACCCCACCAGGCCGGTTAAATCCTCAAAGCTGAGCGATAAGTGAGATCAGAGCTTGGCATGACCCTATCCTTGGGTGTAAGTTTACCTGATCGATTCTTAATTCGCTTGCTTGAGTCAATGGAAAACATCATGTCTGACCTGACCTCCTCTTTGCGTTTGCAGCACTACGACCAACCCGCCATGGACAGGGCCCACCATCGCATGACTGCGCTGCTGGGTGCCTTTCCGCGTGCGTCTGAAGAAGCCCTGCGCAACCTGCTGCACCAACTGATGCAAACCGCTTCAGATCACTTTGATCAGGAAGAGCGTTTCATGCTGGCCACTGACTATGATGACTATGAAACTCACCGAGCCGAGCACCAGCACTTTATCTCGATGCTGACACGCTTCAAGCAGGAAATTGAACTGGGCAAAACGCCGAACAAACTCAGCTTATATGAACAGCTATGCAGCTGGCAGGATGAGCACCAACAAAGCTGGGATGACCCCTTAGCACAGCATCTGCGTCACACCACCTGCTGGAAAGATTCGTGAGGGACAAACGGGTGGCCGCTCAATCTGCGGCCACCTCTGCATGTTCGAGTAAAAAGTCCACAAAAGCACGGTCAGCCAGGGACTGATAGGCGCCTTTTTTCCAGGCAATGGACATATCTAAATAGACCGGCTTTTCAAACGGCACGGCTACCAGGTCGGGTTCATCTTTGAGCACCATCTTCAAGAAAACCGTGATCCCAAAACCCTGACGCACAATCGACTTGGTGAGCGGAATCAAGTTGGACTCAAAGGCGACCCTGGGCACCAGCCCCGACTGCTCACAGATGCGGTCAATGAACTCACGGTGGAAATAACCTTCCTTGAACAGCACCAGCTCTTCTTCAAAAAAGTCAGCAAAACTGACCGATTCCTGCTCGGCAAAACGATGGTCGGCAGGCACACACACCACCATTTCTTCACGCAAGAAAGGCACCGCCTCTAAGTCTGAAGGCAGGCTATCCGCAACGATCACCCCAACATCCAAAGTCCCTTCACGGATTTTCTTTTGCAGGCTGCGCGTTCCATCCTCAAAAACCGCCAGGTTAAGGTTCTGATGCCGATGTTTGAAGGCCATCAAGATCGGCGGAAAGTAGTAGGAACCCAGCATACTGGGAATGCCGATACGGACTTCCCCTTTGGTCAACCCGCGCGCTTCATTGAGTGCCAGCTCGGCAGCCTCCACTTCATCGAGGATACGCCGGGCATGCACCAACAACAGCTCCCCTTCAGCGGTTGGGCGCACACGTTTTTCACCTCGATCCAGCAGGGATAAACCCAGGTGTTTTTCCAGGTTACGAATCGACATGCTGACAGCGGGTTGTGCAACTCCCAAACGCTCTGCTGCCAGGGTAAAACTACCCAGATCAGCCACAGCCACCAAATAGCGCAGGGGCTTAATATCCATAATAAAACCTTATTTTTGAGATATACATCATATATTTTGCTTATCTCTAATCGGAAAGTAAAGTGAGGATCGGAAAGATAAGGAGTCACCCATCATGATTGAAGAAAAAACACCCGCTTTTTGGCGTGCAACCCTGGCCTTGTGCTTGGGCTCCTTCATGGTGTTCAGCAATGTCTATGTGACCCAACCTTTATTACCAGAGTTCCAGCAGGTCTTTGGCATCACCACCCTGCAAGCCAATTGGTCGCTGGCCATTGTGACCCTGATGCTGGGTCTTTCCCTACTGGTTTATGGCCCGCTTTCCGATGCTCTGGGACGTCGCCCGATCATGTTAGCCACCCTGAGTGGGGTTGTGATCACCACTCTGGCACTCAGCCAAATAACTGACTATTCCACTTTGGTATTCCTTCGCGCTGTCCAGGGCTTTTTTCTTGGCGGATTGCCTGCCATCGCCCTGGCCTATATGGGGGATGAGTTTCGGCAAAAAGCCATGGCGCTGGCCGTCGGCATTTACATCAGCGCCAATACCCTGGGGGGGATCAGTGGACGACTTTTTTCCGGCCTGATTGCTGACTGGTTTGATTGGCGTGCTGCATTTATTTCCGCTGCCCTGGTGTCGGCGGTCATTTTGCTGGTGTTCTGGCGTCTGCTGCCACCCTCCCAGCATTTTGAAAAAAAACCACTGCAACTCGGCAGCCTGATCAAACCCCTGGGACAGCACCTGCGCAACCCCCGCCTTTTACCAGTGTATCTGATCGGTGGACTCAACTTTTTTATTTTTATCAACCTGTACAGCTATGTGACCTTCCTGTTGGCAGCCCCTCCCTGGAACCTCAGCAGCACCCTGCTGGGCATGTTATTCGTGACCTATTTGAGCGGCACCCTGGCTGCGTCGCTATCAGGGCGAGTGGCACTCAGATTTGGTCAGGCCTGGGCCATGATGCTGGGTGTGGTGATCTTGATCGCTGGAACCCTGACCCTGCTGATTCCCAGTGTGTTTGCGATCCTTGCAGGGCTGCTGATCAACAGCTTTGGCTTTTTTCTGTGCCATTCATCCGCTTCCGCCTGGGTCAGCCGTGAAGCCACTCAGGCCCGCGCCAGTGCCAACAGTCTGTATCTGGTTTTTTATTATCTCGGTGCGAGTAGTGGTGGGTTTTATCTGGACCCCTTCTGGCGTGTTGCCCAATGGCCGGGAGTGGTATTTGGCGCACTGCT
>SKHR01000032.1 GCA_007116865.1 Marinospirillum sp.
AAACTAAAATGAAAGCCAATAGGTTCAGGCCAGTGGCTGTCCATGCAATAGTGAACCAGTTTTCAATGCCGGCCAGAGTGACTGAAACACCCAGAATTTGCAGATGATGTATTTCAAACAGCAGGGGCAGGCCGAGGCCGATCACCCAGGTCATAAATCCAAGAGTAAGACCAGCGAGCAGGCCGTAGCGATTGGCACCCGGCCAATAGAGCAAAGCCAGAATTCCGGGTAAAAACTGCAGGGTGGCGATAAAAGCAGACAGCCCTAAGGTGGCCAGATCGTGACGCACACTAAGAATCAGGTAGAGCAGGTAAGCGGCAAAAATCAGGGTGGCGATCAGCAGACGTCGCATCCAGATTAGCCAGTAGTAGATATCAAAGCGTGCGGGCGGCTGGTAGACAGCTAACACGAGATGATTTAGCAGCATGGGTGCCAGTGCCAGGGTCATGACAATGATGGTGCCACTAGCCGCAGCCAAGCCAGCAAAGAAAGAAAGCAGGTTCCAGTAACCGCCGAAGGATAGCGAGTAGTACTCGGTGGGAAGTGAAGACCCACTGGCGGTGGCAGCCCAGTAGATGAGCGGCACAGGCAGGGCCAGCAGGAGTAAAAAAATCGGCAGCATCCAACTGGCCTGGCGCAAGGCGGTTTCCGAGGGATTCTCGGTAAAGATCATGTGAAAAATATGCGGCATGGTGACCGAGGTGGCGACGAAAAGCAGCAATAGGGTTCGCCACTGGTTATCGTTCAGTGGCTGGGTCGCGGCAGCCAGTTGATCGCCATTTTCTGCCAGCCAGAGGTTCAGGCCTTCAAAGCCACCAAACACCCCCCACAAGGCCGCGCCACCCAGGGCCAGGAAGGCAACCAGCTTGACCAGAGAGTCAACCGCCAGGGCAACCAGCAGGCTTTCATGGCGCTCACGCAGGGAGATGTGTCGTGCCCCAAACAACAAGGCAAACAGGGTGATCACCGCACAAAACACAAAGGCCAAATGATAGGGCGATGACTCATTGGTTAGCAGATGAATGACATCACCGATGGCCTGAATCTGCAGTGCCAAGTGAGGCATGCTGCCAAACAGCAGACCCAGGGTGACCAGCATGCCGACCCAGCGACTACGGTAGCGAAAGGCAAATAAATCGGCAATTGATGACAACTGATAGGTTCGAGTCAGGCGCAGTAAAGGCAGTAGAAAGAGTGGTGATAATACAAAGACAGCACTGATACCCAGATAGTAAGTGAGATAGCCGTAGCCATAACGCTCTGCCATGCCAAAGGAGCCATAAAAGGCCCAGGCACTGGCGTACATGCCCAGTGCAAGCACATACACGATTGGATGGCGAATCCAGCGACGGGGAATGAAGTTCTTCTCGACCAACCAGGCACAAGCAAACAGCAGTAGCAGATAAGCGACACCGAGAAGAAAAATATGGGTTAGCGTAAAATCCATTGTCTGGCTCGTAGCGACCGGTTAAGGCGTGTCTTCAGGAAACTGCTGTGCGATCAGCCAGCCACTGAATAAGATGAAGCTGGCCCAGACAAAAAAGGGTTTAAGCCAGGTACTGGCATCGCCCCAGGTATTGAACATCCAGGGCGTCATAAAGTAACCAGCAAAAACTAAGATCAGAAGAAGCCCGTTCATTTTCATGCTAAAGCGACGCCAAATCGATGGTTTGTTCGCCCCTCAGGGGTGCTATGGACCAGTGTTGCTGTGCCAGGGTCAGCAATGCTTCAGGGTGCAGCTCAATCCATTGTGGGTCTGGTGTCTGGCCAAGTGCACGCAACACCCGATAAAGCACTTCACTGGGCCGCTCATGGCAAAGCGGTGTGGCTTTATTCTGTTTGGACAGCTTTTGCCCCTGTGAATTGACTATAACGGGAAGGTGGGTGTATTGGAAAGGAATCGACACTTGATTTGCCAGGCAGTGAGCCAGATCAAGCTGCCAGGGGGTGGAGTCCATCAAGTCAATGCCACGCACCACATGGGTGACGCCTTGATCCAAGTCGTCAGTAACCACCGCTAGTTGATAAGCCCAGTAGCCATCCTTGCGCAGAATGACCGGGTCACCCAGCGATTCCAGCGCCACCTGCTTGACGCCCTGCAGGCCGTCTGTCCAGCGCACCTCGGCCTCAGTGACACGAAATCGCCAGGCATAGGGTGGTTTCGGCACTTTTTTTAGATGACGGCAAAACCCAGGGTAGGCAGCGGCAGCGGCCAGTTGCTTGCGGCTGCAGCGGCAAGGATAAGCACGCCCTTGTTGGATCAACTGATTCAGTGCAGCCTGGTAGTCTGCGTGGTGTTGGCTCTGGTAGCGTACGCTACCATCCCAAGTCAGGCCATAGGCTTCGAGTGTGCGCAGGATCTGATCAGCAGCCCCGGGTTCTTCTCTGGGGGGGTCCAGATCTTCGATTCTGACCAGCCAGCGGCCTCGATGGACGCGGGCCTCCATCCAGCTGGCCAGTGCAGTGGCGAGTGATCCCAGGTGCAATGGCCCGGAGGGTGTGGGGGCAAAGCGCCCTACATAAGGGCGCGGCTCAGCAGGGGTGAGCACTCACCCACCGATTTGCTTTTCCTTGATTTCAGCCAGGCTTTTACAGTCCACACACAGGGTCGCGGTGGGCCGGGCTTCAAGGCGGCGAATACCGATCTCAATACCGCAGGCATCGCAGTAACCATAGTCACCATCGTCAATCTTATCGATGGTATCGTTGATCTTTTTGATCAACTTGCGTTCACGATCGCGAGTACGCAGCTCAAGACTGAATTCTTCTTCCTGAGTGGCTCGGTCGGCTGGATCCGCAAAATTGCTGGCTTCTTCTTTCAGGTGCTGTACCGTCCGATCGACTTCTTCCATCAGCTCCTGCTTCCAGTTGAGCAGTAATTGACGAAAGTGCGCCAGTTGGTCGTCGCTCATGTACTCTTCACCCTCAGAAACCTGATAGGGGATGAAGGTCTGGTTTTCTGCAGCCTGTTCGTTACTATTGGGCATAACCGTGCCTCGCCAGTTGGTGGTTCGTCCTCATCGGCAGAGCCGAACGAAAAAAAGATTAGCTTATTTACTGGAAAGTCCATGAAATTGCAAGGTCGAATCGACAAAACCTTAGGTGAGCATCGGCTTTATTGTGGGGGCGTGCGCTTTGCTATTCTGCTGTTCTGGTTGCTGGCTTTTATAGCTAAAGTGCAGGCGGAGCCTTTGTTACCAGTGTCTTGGGCTGCGACAGAAAAGCAAGACCATCCTCTGGTTGGCCAGTTTTGGTCGACTCGCGAGCAGCTACAATATTCTTTACCGGAATGGCTGGAACAACGACCTCGAGGTCATTGGATTTTTTTAGGCGAACAGCATGATCACCCTGATCATCAGCAGATCGCAGTGTTATGGCTGCGCGCTTTGGCGGATCAGGAGGCCGGCGTCGTGTTGGCGCTGGAAATGGCGACACAGGCTCAGCAGGCAGCTTTGGATGCCCACCTGGGTGAGGCAGAGGTGGTGGCCGATGATCTGGCGTGGAATCCAGGCTGGCCCTGGTCGGCTTATGGTGATTTGGTGCAGACTGGTATGCAGTTGGCGGATCGGGTGCTGGCCCTGGATTTGCCGCGTGAGGATCAGATGCGGGCTTATCGACAAGGTGCACCACAATCTGCTTTGTCCGAGGCGATGGCGGCAGCGCTGGATCTGTTGATTGATCAGGGTCACTGTGAGCTTTTGCCAAGCAGTCAATTGCCGGCGATGCGCCAGGTACAGCTGGCGCGCGACCAAGCGATGGCGGCACGCTTAGCGGAAGTGGATCTGACGGGTAGAAGCGGCCTGGTGTTAGCTGGATCAGTGCATGTGCGCAGAGACCTTGGTATTTCACGCTGGCTGCCAGACTCAACGCTCCGCAGTAGTGTGCTGTTGCAGGCAGTTGATGAGCGGACACACTGGGCAGACTATTTGCCAAGTGGCATCGAAGGAATAGCGGCGTTTGACTATATTTTATTTACGCCGGCAATTCCCCCGGTTGATTACTGTGCTGAGCTAGAGGCTCGCATGTCTGGTCATTGAGTGGTTAATGCTCAAGCTTTAGATGATCACGAATCAGGCGAACCAGTGTCTGACTGGCGCCAGGGGCATCGGTATCAACCTGAACGCTGTGCAGCAGCTCATCTTCTTGTAAGGGCTCCAGAGTGGTAAGCTGTTGATCCAGAACAGCTTCATCAGCTTCGGCGACCTGTTCACCTGCCTTCTTACGTTTGGCCAGACGGCGGCGGAGTGTTTGCTCATCGGCTTTTAGGGCGACGATCAGATAAGCCAGCCCAAGGTCTTCAGCCACTTTTCCAAGTCGTTCACGCTGGGATCTTTTTAAATTGGTGGCATCCAGGGTCACCGGAAAACAGGCGCGCAGAGCCAGGTCACTGAGTTCAGTCAGGCGCTGGTAGGTCTGTTCAGTGGCTTCTCGGCTATAAATCTGGTCATTCAGGGCTGAGTGACTGAGATCGGTGGCTTTTAGGCCAAACAGGCGCTTGCGCTCAACATCAGAGCGAATTCGAATGCCGCCCAGCTCTTTTACCACCTGTTGGGTCAAGGTGCTTTTTCCACTTCCAGATACCCCGTAGGTCAGCAGCAAATAGGGTGGATAAAAGTCCGTGTAGCTTTCAGCCAGGTCGGTATAACTGCGGTATTGGCGCAGTATTGCGGCCTTGTCTTCATCGTCCAGTCCGGGCTGACCCAGGCGGAAAAGATTGACCTTGGCTCGCACCAGTGCGCGATAAACCTTGTAAAAGCACAAAAGTTGCAGCCCCGCATAGTCGCCTGTTTGCTCAAGATAGTGATTGAGGGTGAGATGGGCCATTTTTTTCAGGCCACGATCCTCCAGGTCCATCAGCAAAAAAGCCAGATCGCTGATCACATCACACCAGCGGAAGGCCGGGTTGAACTCGATGCAGTCAAACGGGACGACTTCTCCCTGCCATAACGTGGTATTACCTAAATGCAGATCACCATGACACTCACGCACAAATCCTTGTGTGAGGCGTTCAGTCATCACAGTAGTAAGACGCTCGAAGGTGTCTTTAGACCAGTCTTCTAAGCGCTTAAGTTGAGTGAGTGCGGCCTCATCTGTCAGTAGTGGGCGAATTTGATCAAAATTTTGTTGTGCTGGCTCCCAGATGGCTTCTGGAGTTCCTAGCCCTTCTGGCACGGACTGTCCGCTGATAGCGGTGTGAAAGTCTGCCAGTTTTTGAGCCAGTTGAAGCAGGTGGGCTTCGGTCAGTTCACCCCGCTGCTGTAGCGCATTGAGTAGCAGGGTATCATCAAACTGACGCATCTTGATGACGTACTCAAAGGGATCTGAGTCGTCACCAATCCGTGGCGCCTCTGGTGAACCGGACAGAGGTATGAGTTCTAAATAAAAGTCGGGCGCGAGTCGTTGGTTGAGTGAGATTTCCAGCTCACAAAAGTGCTTGCGCTTTTCCAGTGTGGAGTAGTCGAGAAAACCAAAATCGACCGGCTTTTTGATCTTGTAGGCAAAATCACCGGTCAGCAGTACCCAGGAAATGTGAGTTTCCCGTAGCTGGATTTCCTCGGAAGGGTGAGGAAAGGGGGCGGTTTTTCTCAGTGTCTGTACCAGCAGTTCGCTCATGTCCGGCTCCAGGTTCAGGCGTGGCTGAGTTGGGCAAAAGCCTGCTCAGCGGCAGCCAGGGTGGCTTGTAGTTCCTTGTCGCCATGTACAGAGGAGACAAAGCTGGCTTCATAAGCCGAAGGTGCCAGGTAGACCCCTTGTTTCAACATGCTGTGGAAAAAACGGTTGAAGCGCTCAAGGTCACAGGCGGTGGCTTCGGCAAAGTTGCGTACCTGGGGCTGGTCAGTGAAGAAGAGACCGAACATGCCGCCAGCGCGCTGCGTCATGAAGGGCTGGTTGTGTTTTTTTGCCAGGGCTTCCAGTCCCTCACACAGGCGTTGAACATAGTCGCTTAACTGAGCATGAAAACCGGGCTGGCTGAGTTTGTTCAATAACGCAAGACCAGCAGACATGGCCAGGGGGTTGCCTGACAAGGTTCCTGCCTGATACACCGGCCCCAGCGGTGAAAGATGCTGCATGATTTCGCGCTTGCCACCGAAGGCGCCCACGGGTAGGCCTGCACCAATGATTTTACCCAGCGTGGTCAGATCGGGTGTCACGCCACTGGCTTCTTGTACACCACCCAAGGCGACACGAAAGCCGGACATGACCTCATCAAAAATCAGCACACTGCCACTTTGATCACAAGCCTGGCGTAAAGTCTCCAAAAATCCTGGTTGGGGGGGGATGCAGTTCATATTGCCAGCAACGGGTTCGACGATGATGCAGGCAATCTCATCGCCCATTGTTTGCATGCAGCTTTTGAGTCCCTCGATATCATTAAAGGTGAGGGTCAGCGTGTGTTTGGCAAAGTCCTCAGGGACTCCAGGAGAAGTCGGAACGCCAAAGGTCAGGGCGCCAGAGCCGGCCTTGACCAGTAAAGAATCACTGTGGCCGTGATAACAGCCTTCAAATTTGATGATCTTGTCGCGTCCGGTGTAGCCGCGGGCGAGGCGAATGGCGCTCATTGTGGCTTCGGTGCCGGAGTTGACCATGCGCACCATTTCCATTGACGGGACAAGGCTGCAGAGCTTTTCAGCCATCTGGGTTTCCAGCTCGGTCGGGGCACCGTAAGACAGCCCCAGGGACAGGCGAGCTTTTATCGCGTCTAGGATATCCGGATCGGCATGGCCGGTGATCATGGGTCCCCAGGAGCCAACATAGTCAATGTAACGCTGACCATCTTCGTCTTGCAGCCAGGCCCCTTCAGCGCTTTGGATGAAAATCGGGGTCCCACCGACGCCTTTGAAGGCACGAACCGGAGAGTTGACGCCACCAGGAATGGTGCGTTGAGCACGATCAAACAGTTCGGACGAGCGAGTCATAGGTTACCTCTGTTGTGTGATGGGTGGAGGGAATGGGGTGTGAGTGGCTCAGCGCCTTTAGGTATTGCTGAGCGGCCTGGCTCGGGTCTTTGGCCGCAAACAAACCGGCAGAAACGGCGATCAGGTGAATGCCACA
>SKHR01000050.1 GCA_007116865.1 Marinospirillum sp.
AGCTGGAAAGCCTGCTGGAAAAACGCACCAGCG
Organism: Marinospirillum sp.; assembly: GCA_007116865.1. Lineage (GTDB taxonomy): Bacteria > Pseudomonadota > Gammaproteobacteria > Pseudomonadales > Halomonadaceae > Marinospirillum. The sequence continues at coordinate 34 of SKHR01000050.1, forward strand.
GCATGATGCAGCCGCAGTTGGCGGAAAAAATCGCCAAACAAACGCGCAAGGCCTTCCCCGAAGGCATTGGCGCGCACGGCACTGACGCTCTGCGCTTCACCCTCTGCGCCATGGCAACCACCGGGCGGGATATCAACTGGGACATGAAACGCCTGGAAGGGTATCGCAACTTCTGTAACAAGCTGTGGAATGCCGCCCGTTATGTGCTCAGCAACACCGAAGGCCAGGATTGCGGTGTGTCCGATGCGCCGGTTGAGCTGACCCTGGCGGATCGCTGGATCATTTCCCGCTTGCAGCAGACCGAAGCCGATATCACCCGCCATCTGGGTGCGTTCCGCTTCGATCTGGCCGCAAATGCCTACTACGAATTTGTCTGGAACGAATACTGCGACTGGTATCTGGAGCTGTCCAAACCCGTGTTGTGGGACGAGCAGGCCAGCGCCGAACGTCTGCGCGGCACCCGCCGTACCCTGGTACGGGTGCTGGAAGTGATCCTGCGCCTGGGCCATCCGATGATGCCTTTCATCACCGAAGAAATCTGGCAGCGGGTCAAGAATCTGGCCGGTGTCAGCGGCGAAACCCTGATGCAGGCCGCCTGGCCGCTTGCCGATGAATCCCGCATTGATGCGACAGCGATTCAGGATATCGAATGGGTGAAAGGGGTGGTGCTGGCGATCCGTGAACTGCGTGCCGCCAACAACCTGGCACCCGGTCGGCCATTGCCGATTCTGCTCAATCGCGCCAGTGCAGAAGACTTGCAGCGCCTGGAAGACAACCGCCTGTTTTTACAAAAGCTGGCCAAGCTGGAGTCTGTCGAGGTGGCAAGCGAGCTGCCCCTGAGTGCGATGCAACTGGTCGGGCAGATGGAAGTGCATCTGCCGCTGGCTGGATTCATTGATAAGGCCGCAGAGCAGGCCCGTCTGGAAAAAGAAATCGCCCGACTGGATCAGGATATGCAGCGCACCCAGGGCAAGCTGTCGAATCCTGCGTTCACCGAGCGTGCGCCTGCCGAAGTGGTGGCGAAAGAACAGGAAAAGCTGGATAAAACCCAACTGGCCAAACGTCAGTTACAGGATCAGCTGGCCCAGCTCAAGGCCCTGTAAAACTCACTGGCGGCGGCGATAAAGCCCGTGCAGCGTCAGTAACAAGCCAAGGAAGGCGGCCCACAAACTGCCAGAAACCACGGTGGGATAACGCTGAGCAAAGGGAATGAATTCCCCGGCTCCCTGATCCAGCAAGCAGGTTTGGCTGGGGTAGTCAAAACTTCCACCCTGTTGGATGCAGCGGCTGACCTCGGCATATTCCATGCCCCAAAACCCCATCAGCGCCAGGGGTGGAAGAATGAGTAGCAGTAAACCGAGCTTTAGTGTCATCGTTTTGCTTTCCTTCTGATGCGTTTAGAGCGACCAAGGCGCTATGTTAACGGATGGGCCAGTCTTGTGCCTTACCCATTGCATTGACCGGCAGTGCCGAACCAAATGTAAAGTGCTTGGGACGCTGAGGTGCGGTCAAATTCCGCTCGCACCAGTCAGTGAGCTGCTGACGCATTTGTTCGACGGACAAGTCCGAAGTCTTGGGCACGATAAAGGCTTTTAGCCGCTCGCCCTCTTGTTGTGGCTGCATCTTTCTTACCCGCGCACGATCCACCCAATCCAGGCGCTCTAGCTGGGCTTCCAGATGACTCAGACTTACATTGACTCCGCCAACCTGAACCACACGGTCTTTGCGGCCCTGAGGATGAAAGTGTTTGGAGTCCAGCCAGTCTAGTGTGTCCATCAAGGGATAGACTTGTTGAGTGTTTTGATCTGTCAGTGAGTCTTCACCAGCCTGCCAGCGCGGCATCAGTTGGTAAGGTTGAGCGGGGTGAGTTCTTAAGCCAATGCCAGCGGTTTCGGTTGCGCCATAAATTTCGAACATGCAGCCCAGCCCCTGAGATAACAGGGCTTGAATCAGTGCTGGATCACAAGGCCCGGTCGATGTCACGCCGATCACCCCGTCAGGGAAGCTGGTGCCGTTATTGAGGTGGTTCCAGATCAGTGGATGGCCCAGGAGGATATCGCCCGCTTGTAGCTGGCGTGATCGAGCCAGACTGTATGCACGGTGGCCTCGAATCACCTGACTCGACCCCAGAGCAGGCACCAGCAGAGTCAACAGAAAGCCGTAAATGTGATGACAAGGCGCCAGTGCAAGAAAACGGGGTGACTCCGTCTCTAACCTGCTAGTCAGCTGTGTGCGCAGAAAAAGCGCCTCATCAACCAGCGACGGCCAGGTGTGGATGCAAAGCTTGGGTTGGCCGGTGCTGCCTGAAGTAGAAAAACCCAGTGATCGGCTGCCTTGGGCTCTGGATGCCAGGATCAAGGTCACCCAGTCTCCTAGGGTTTTCCCTGTCAGTAACCGATCTTCCAACCCGCTGCTTTGCAGCTGAAAAAAATCTGCAATCCGGCTGCAAAGGGCAAAGCGCTCAATTGAATCCAGTGCCAGACCCGGTGAGCTGGCGTGCTGGCCAAGGGGTGTCAGCATCGACCAGTCAAGGTCTGCCAGTATTGGTGAAGTCTCCGGGCGCAGGTGGCTGAGCTCTGCTTGGATCAGCGCAGCCAATAACTCAATCAAATCACGGTTCGTCAGCTCAAATGAAGGCGAGTCCATGGTTTAAATACGCTTAACAAAGATCCACCAGCGGCCAGGTTCAATCGCATTTTTCATATGAACTTTGACTTTGAACGAATGATGTTCAAAAACAAAAGCATATTCGAAGATGACATCCAAATGGCCGTGCGCGATACCCTCGTCAAAGCGACCTTTAAATTCGGCTGTACTGGTGCAAGGGGCAACATCCACAAAGAAGTTTTTACCCAGCACTTCTTCGACGGGACAGCCGGTGATCGCGCTTTCAGTCGCGTTATAGGCCAAAATGGTCGCATTGGAATCAAGTAAAATAGCACCAAACGCAAGGCTGTCGAGATCTTCAGGCGTAAAGTTAGCCAAGGCGTTGTCGATGTCGTCTGATCCAAAGCTGAGGACTTCCATTTAAAGCCTCCTATAAAATGTGATTTTAGTGAATTGTACTGGTGGACGCCTGACTTATGCCAGCATTACTCGGCAAATGGCTTTAACCCTGTCTAAAATGGGGGTAAGCTATCCCGCTTATTTTTTTCTGATCTTTTTATTAGAGGTGTCTGACCATGCAAGAGCCAGTTCAGGTCGGTGTGATCATGGGCTCGCGGTCTGATTGGCCGACCATGCAGCATGCGGTTGATAAGCTGGAGGCACTGGGTGTGTCTTATGAGGTGCAGGTTGTGTCTGCGCATCGCACCCCGGATTTGCTGTTTGACTACGCCAAAACCGCCCAGGATCGAGGCTTGCAAGTGATCATCGCCGGTGCCGGTGGGGCAGCGCATTTGCCCGGCATGGCCGCCTCTCAAACCTGCTTGCCTGTGCTGGGTGTGCCGGTTGAATCTCAGGCGCTCAAAGGCATGGACTCTCTGCTATCCATCGTGCAAATGCCCGGTGGGGTGCCAGTCGCAACCCTGGCCATCGGCAAAGCCGGTGCGACTAACGCCGGTATTCTGGCGGCCCAGATTGTGGCACTCAAAGATCCACAGGTCGCCGCTGCGCTACAGGCATTTCGTCACCAGCAGACCGAGCAGGTACTGGCTCATCCCGATCCACGAGAGGACGCTTAAGCATGCAACGCACAGGTATTCTCGGCGCCGGTCAACTCGGCCAGATGCTGGCTCTCGCTGGTTATCCCCTGGGTCAGCGTTTTGTGTTTTTGGATACCAGTGGTCATCCCAGTGCCGATATCGGCAAAACCTTTGTTGACCCGGAAGGTGTCGAACTGAAGCGTTTTGTGGATGAAGTGGATCAGGTCACCTTTGAATTTGAACACCTGCCGGTGGCACTGGTGCGGCGTTTGGAATCGCTCAAACCCGTGTATCCGAGCAGCCGCGCGCTGGAGGTTTGCCAGAATCGCGGGCTGGAAAAATCCTTGTTCTCTCAGCTCAATATTCCTACGCCCGACTATCACCTGGTGGAAAGCGCTGACGCCCTTGCCAAGGCCGCGCAGGATTTAGGCTGTGGCGTGCAACCGGTGGTCGTGAAAACGGTCACCGAAGGTTATGACGGCAAAGGCCAGGCGGTCATGCGCTCTGTCGATGAAGCCCTGGATGTATGGGGGCGCATCGGTGGCCGACCCCTGATCGTTGAAGCCTTTGTCGATTTTGTACGTGAAGTCTCCATCATCGCCGTGCGCGGTCGTCATGGTGAAACCGTGTTTTATCCCATGGCCGAAAACCAGCACGTGGACGGCATTTTGCGCTACTCCGTTGCCCCGCTGCCAAATCTGGAACCCTCTACCCAGCAGCAGGCCGAAACCTACATCAAAGCGCTTCTGGAAGAGTTGAACTACGTGGGTGTGCTCACCCTGGAGCTGTTCCAGCAGGCCGATGGTCGTTTGCTGGCCAATGAAATGGCCCCTCGGGTACACAACTCCGGGCACTGGACTCAAAACGGCGCGGTCACCAGTCAGTTTGAAAATCACATTCGCGCCATCAGCGGGCTGCCGCTGGGCCAAACCCGCGCGCACAGCAAAACCTGCATGATCAACCTGATCGGGCGCACCGGCGATGTGCAGCAACTGCTGCAAGAGCCGGATCTGCATCTGCACCTCTATGGCAAAGAAGACCGTCCAGGGCGGAAGCTGGGTCACATCAACCTGATTGCCGAAGACTGGAAAACGCTGCTCCGGCGTGTTGAACAGATCAGTCAACTGCTGCCGGATGCACCAACGCCTCAATTCACTTTTGAATCCTGATAGTTTGAGGCAATAGAAGATATCTGCAAAAAAACTTGGCAGAGTCGATTCGCTTTGCGTTAGGATAGATGTAAGTCCTTAACCATCAAGGAGGTATGTCATGAGCACTAATCGGATCGGTTTAGATACCGCCAAGGCCCAGCAGTTATCAGAAAAACTTAACCAGCTGCTGGCCAACTACCAGATTTTTTATATGAATGTCCGTGGTTATCACTGGAACATTCAAGGCCCCTCGTTTTTTGAATTGCACGCCAAGTTTGAAGAGCAGTACAACGACCTGCTGTTGAAAGTGGACGAACTGGCCGAGCGGATTCTGACCCTGGGTCATCGCCCCATGCATGCGTTCAGCGACTACATTGCCAACAGTGAAATCAAAGAACACAAGCAAGCCAATGAAGCCAAAAGCTGTGTCGAAGGCCTGTTAGCTGGCTACAAACAACTGATCGGCATGCAGCGCGACATCATGGAATTGGCTGGTGAAGCCGGAGATGAAGGTACTGCCGCCCTGATGAGCGACTACATCGGTCAGCAAGAAAAAACCGTTTGGATGCTCAGCGCCTACCTGGCCCACTAAGCATTACTGAATGATCCAAGGCCCTCAGCGTAGGGCCTTTTTTATGAATCGAGGTTGAAGGTGACACGGCAAGCAATTTGGCAATACCTGGGTTTAGACGCTGGCCACTGGCCGATGGATGCTGAGACAGAAGCGCAGCTCACGCAAGCGCTGGGGCGCACGCCTCAAGGTGCCCAAGCGGTGCGTATAAAAGATGGAAAAGGCCAGCCCGTAGTGGTGCAGGTTCAACCCCTGGTCGATGACAAACCCTTTCCAACCTTCTACTGGCTCTGCTGCCGCCGCCTGATTCGCGCGATTTCCCACCTGGAAGCGGCAGGCCTGATCAAAACCCTGGAAGCCCGCCTGCAAGCCGACCCCGAACTGATGGCCCAACACCACGCCAGCCATCAAGACTACGTCACCCAACGCGATGCCGCCATGACCGAAACCCAGCGCCAACGCATCGCCGAACTGGGTTTTACCCAGGTTTTTCAGCGCAGAGGTGTCGGCGGCATAGACAACTGGGATCAAGTCCGCTGCCTGCACACCCACTACGCCCACCACCTCTGCGGCAACAACCTCGTCGGCCAACTCCTCGACACCGAATACGGGCTGTTTGAACAGCTCGATTGATAACCTGCCCCAGAAATAAACCAGTTGAACCTCAGTTGGTCTATCTCCTTGCGTCAAAAAAAGAAAAGAGGTAAAAAGTAATCAGATATGATCGCAAAAGCTGCAGAAACAGCACGAAAGCGACAAAAGCAGCCTGAAAGAATCGCCCGTCCAGACAACAAAAGGCCAGGGAAAGCCGGATCTTAAAAACCTAATTCCCTAGCCCAACCCTCTGACCAGCGGTCGTTCAACATGCGGTTATGCGACAGCTGTGCCACCCGCATAACCACTTAAGAGTTAAGAAGCCTCTGATTAACTCCCCAAAATTTGAGATAATACCAAAAGCTCGGATTGCCAACTTAAAAAAAGAGGTTCTGTTTGCCATGAAAAAGTCTTTTTGTTTTAAGCTTTTGCTGCCTGCTATTTTGATTGCTTCTGCAAATTCTGCACAAGCAGACAGCATTACGGATGTCTGGCAGTTCGTAACAAACGCCTCTTTGACGCTTTGCGTAAAAACCGTGGATGGAGAAAGGTTTACTGGTAATAACTGCGCAGAGACGGAATTCTATCCAAATTTATTAATCCCTACGACAGATGGTGTTATTCGCGGCAATCGACGAACGCCAGGTTATGATTACGACCATTGCAGCATTGTCAATTTCCCCGTCATCGAAGGCTACTCTCGCATCTATTGGGTAGAGGGGAACCACTACGGGTCCAACCCTTCTGTCGAAGCTTCCAAAAACATCGTTCCAACCGACTTCTTTTTCAACGGGTCAAACGAAAGAATCGAAAAGACGCGCACTCCCCTAGCCGAAGGTGGCTTTCATGTGCGCGATTGTGACTAAAACAAAAGGCAGGCAGCACCTAGCTGCCTTTTTTGGGTGCGCCAGGCATGGCGCGTAGCGCCGTGACAGGCGCTGTTCCGATTCCGCGTGGTGGCGGTCGGATGACTTGGTGGTGAAAGTCCACTACAGGCCCGATCAGGGGAACTGTTAGCTGAAC
>SKHR01000244.1 GCA_007116865.1 Marinospirillum sp.
ACACTTTCCTGTCTGTTTGATGCCATGGGCGCGCTCAGCACCCAGTACAACGACCAGCCAGAGACGGCTTCCCGCCCTTATGATCAAAGCCGTGATGGATTTGTTATTGCGGGCGGCGGCGGCATGCTGGTGCTGGAATCGCTGGAACATGCTCAGGCGCGTGGCGCAAAAATCTATGCGGAACTGGTGGGTTATGGCGCTACGTCAGATGGTTATGACATGGTTGCCCCCTCAGGCGAAGGCGCGGCCCGTTGTATGCGTCAGGCACTGCAGGGTCTTGAGGGCTCAGTGGATTATATCAACACCCATGGTACGTCCACGCCAGTGGGTGATGTGGCAGAGCTGAAAGCCATTCGTGAAGTCTTTGGTGATCAGTGTCCCGCCATGAGCTCAACCAAATCCTTGACGGGTCACTCTCTGGGCGCCACCGGCGTACAAGAGGCCATCTACTCACTGCTGATGATGGAGCAGGGTTTTGTTTCTGCTTCAGCCAATGTCAGTGAGTTGGATGAAGCCGCTCAGGGGCTGGATATTGTCACCGGTCAGGCTCGCGACGGCGTCCAGCTGAACCGCATTCTGTCGAACAGCTTCGGCTTCGGTGGTACCAACGCCTGTCTGGTGTTTGATCGTTATCAGCCCTGAGTTGAGGTCGACTCAGGTGATGGCAGCGGTGGCTCGGTTGGACGAGGCACCGCTGAAATCTCAACCAGCGCCTGCTCAATCCACCATTGAGCCTGACGGGTGATCTCTTCTGCATTGAGCCCCTGGGTCTGAATCGGCGCGCCAATTCTTACCTGTAACCTGCCGCTGTGTTTGACCCAGTCGCCCCGCCCCCAATGCTCCCCGGCGTTATGCGCCACTGGAACCACCGGTACGCCAGCACGTAGCGCGATCATTGCTGCACTTTTGCTGAATAATTTGCGCTTGCCGGGTGCTACACGGGTTCCCTCAGGAAAGATCAAAACCGACAAGCCTGCCTGCAGACGTTCAGTGCCCACCTTTAGCAGCATTTTCAGCATGCGTGCAGGCTGGCTGCGATCCACCGCGATCGGCCTTAATAAACGTAGTGCCCAGCCAAAAATCGGAATCCGCAATAACTCGCGTTTAAGCACAGTGCATAGTGGCGGGTGGAGCATTTGCAGAAAGATCGTTTCCCATTCACTTTGATGGTTAGCGATCATCACATAAGCACCGGCAGGCAGGTTTTCCTCACCTTCGATGCGATAGCGAATGCCACAGGTCAGGCCCAGCCAGAAGACCACAAAGCGGTTGTGCAGGTTGAGCAGGCGAAAGCGCCAGATAATTGGTAAAGGCCAGGCCAATAGCGCTAAGGGCGCACCGATAAACCCCATGGACAGCAGATAGCCCAGATAAAAAAGCAGGCTGCCAAGTGGGCGTGGCTGGCGAAAATCAGGGGGTTGTGCATTCATGACACAGGCTTTCCAACAACTGGGGCAAACGGGCGCGCCAGGCACGAGGATGAACCCCGTAGGTTTCCATCAGGTGCTGGCTGTTGAGGGTTTGGCGATTGGTGCCAGACAAGTCGGCTGGGTAAGGCGGTAAAGACAGTTGCAGTGCCAGGGTGTGCATCAGCTCTGTCTGGCTGACCGGTTCACTGCCGGCATAGTGAAACAGCCCCCAGCGATCTGCACCAGCGTCCAGTTGCAGGCAGATGCCCAGTAAAATACGGGCAAGGTCATCGACGGGTGTCAGGCCACGATAATCGCGGTTTTCCGGTGCTTTATGCGCTTTGCAGCGATCAATCAAATAGTCTAACCCGCCACCAGGCTGTGCTGACATCAGTGGCGCAGTTCGCAAAATCAGTGACTGAGGTAGCTTGGCGACCTCCATCTCAAGCGCTAAAAGGGCGTGTGCGGTTGAGTCATCGCGTTCGGGTGCATCCTGCTCGGTGACATTTTGCTGGTCTTCGGCAAAGACCCAGTCAGAGCTGAGCAAAATCAGTGGGCTATGGCGTACCTGACAGAGTTCGACCAACACAGGGAGCTGTTGAATCCAGTATTCCAGCTGTTGTGCTGGGACGGGATAGGCGACTTCGGCACTCAGTCCCAGCGGATTGAGCAGTAAAAAATCAAAATCCGGCAAGGCAAGCAGCTGGGTATCTGGATCTATCTGACGGACTTCAAGGTTTGCATAACGCTCGGCTTCCTGGCAGAGCGCTTGGTGCAGCGCCTGGTAGTCTGAAAGGTAAACAATCCGCATAGCTGTATCCGTTGCAAGTTCGGCGGCGATTATAGCACAAGGTGGCTGGATCGCAGTTGGGCGATCACCCGGATCTTGAGGCGTCCAAATGACGGGGCAGGGTCAGCTTAAAGCAGGTTCCTTGGTTTTCACCCTCAGAAGAAACCTGGATTTTGCCGCCATGGCGCTCAACAATCTTGCGGCAGATCGCTAAGCCAATGCCGCTGCCCTCGTAGGCACTGGCAGGGTGCAAACGCTGGAAAACCCGAAACACACGATCCAGGTTGTGCTCGGCAATGCCAATGCCCTGGTCACAGACCTCAATGACCCAGTCCTGTTCCGAGGTGGAAAGTCGAATCTGAACTCTGGGTGGCTGGCCGGGCTGGGTGTATTTCAGTGCGTTACTGATCAGGTTCATCAGCAGGCGAGTCATTTCATCTCGACACGCATTCAGGTGAGGCCAGGGCCCCGGCACAATATCGATTTGTGCTTGAGTTCGCTCAATGTCTGGGGCTAAAAAAGACAGCGCCTCCTCTAGTGACTCGCGCAGCAGGTAGTTCTCATTGGGCGGGCCTTTGCGACCCACGCGCGAATACTCTAATAGGGCGTTGATCAGTGAATCCAGTCGATCGGCCCCACTGAGGGCAAAAGTCAGCATCTGCTGGTTCTTATCACTCAGCTGCCCTTCCAAGCCTTTTTCCAGCAGCTGTAAATAGCTGTGAATCATACGCAGGGGCTGGCGTAAGTCGTGAGAAGCCGCATAGGCAAACTCCTCCAGCAGCTGGTTGGAATGAGCGAGGGCTTCTTTTTGTGCCACCAGTGCCAGCTCAGCCTGTTTGCGCTGGTGAATATTGGTGTGGGTGCCCATCATGTGCAGGGGGCTGCCATCCTCCGATTTCTCAACCACCTGGCCGCGTCCTTCGACCCATAACCAATGGCCTTGATGGTGACGAAAGCGGAACTCTATGATAAAAGGCTGACCACTTTGCAACTGCTGCTGCACAATCGGCTCAACCCGGGCAAGGTCTTCCGGGTGGACTCGCTGTTGCCAGTCGACATAGCTCAGTGGCTGTGTGCTGGGTGCTTCACCGAGCATCTCCCAGCAGGGGTCATCCCATAAGATCATGCCGGTGTCCAGGCGCCAGTCCCAAACACCGATCCCAGTCGCCTGATGAACCAGTTGATAGTAGCGCTCATAGTCCTCCGCCAGCTTGAGTAGCTCCGGCTGGTCAGCCAAGGCTTGTTGCAGTGCATTTCTTAGTGGATGCATGATCAACGACCTTATTGGGGTTCTTGAGCAAGAAGGTTCAGCGCGGTTTCAAGCGCTTCACTTTGTTCTAGCCATTCAGTTTCCAGCGTTTCAAGCATGGCTTGTTGTTCGGCTTGCTGCAATACCAGGGTTTTGAGCTGATCCTTGTGGGACTCTTGATAGATTGCTGGATCTGCCATCTGCGCCTCAGTTTGAGCCAGCTGCTGCTGTGCTTGATTCAATTCCTTTTCCAGCTTTTGTACCTTCTGGCGGAGCGGTTGCAGCGCTTGACGCCGCTGGGCGGCGAGTTGACGCTCACGCTTTTTGTCGGTTTTTTCCACCGGGCCAGGTGAGGAAAAGTCCGCTGTAGTCATTGGTGCCGGTGTTTTGGTTTTTTTCTTTTGCCGGGTCAGACGGTTTTTTAGCCATTGCTCATAGGCAGCCAGGTCTTCTTCAAACTCACACACCTGGCCATCCGCCACCAGCCAGTAGTCATCCACCGTGTGGGTCAGCAGGTGGCGGTCATGCGAAACCACCAGCACCGCACCGGTAAAAGACTGAAGTGCCAGTGTCAGCGCGTGGCGCATTTCTAAATCCAGATGGTTGGTGGGCTCGTCCAATAACAACAGATTGGGTTTTTGCCAGGCAATCATCGCCAAGGCTAAACGGGCTTTTTCGCCCCCAGAGAAACGCCCCGCCAGAGACAGAGCGTCGTCACCTTGAAAACCAAAGCCGCCTAAAAAGTTGCGCAGGGACTGTTCGGATTCCTTGGGAGACAGGCGCTGTAAATGCAGCAGGGGGGAGGCCTCGGCATCCAGTGCTTCCAGCTGGTGCTGAGCAAAATAACCGATTTTCAGGTGCTCACCGGTCACCCGCTGACCGGCAATCAGTGACAGGTCACCGACCAGGCTTTTGATCAGTGTCGATTTGCCCGCGCCATTAGGCCCCAGCAGACCGATCCGTTGATCCGGGTGGAGGGTAAAACCTACGCCGGCCAAGATGGGCGTGGTGTCGTAGCCCAGCTCTGCCTCGCGCATGACCACCAGGGGGTCAGACATCTTGTCTGCCGCTGGAAAAGAAAAGTGAAACGGCGAGTCCACATGCGCAGGTGCGATTTTTTCCATCCGCTCCAGTGCTTTGATACGGCTTTGTGCCTGACGGGCTTTGGTGGCCTTGGCTTTAAAGCGACGAATAAAGTCCTGCATGTGCGCTACTTCACGCTGTTGCTTTTCATAGAGTGACTGCTGTTGTGCTAAACGCTCAGCCCGCTGCTTCTCAAAATCAGAATAGCCGCCTTTGTAGAGAGTCAATTGGCGGTTTTCCAGATGCAGCAGGTGGGTGACCACCTGATCGAGAAAGTCACGGTCATGGGAGATCAATAACAGAGTGCCGGGATAACTCCTGAGCCAGCCTTCCAGCCAAAGGGTGGCGTCTAAATCCAGGTGGTTGGTGGGTTCATCCAGCAATAGCAGGTCCGAAGGCATGAACAGGGTGCGCGCCAGACTCAGACGGATTCGCCAGCCACCGGAAAACTGGCGCACCGGACGGCAAAAACTGTCCTGTTCAAATCCAAGGCCGGCCAGCAGCTGCTCGGCCTCGGCCTGTTTTGAGTAGCCTTGCAATAGGTCGTACTGGCCGTGGAGGTGAGCCAAAGCATCAAGGTCATTCTCTTTCTCGGCAACCTTGAGTGCTTCGGTCACCTGCTGTAGTGCCTGATGCCCGGCCATCACATAGTCCAGTGCCGACAGATCCAGCGCTTCGACCTCCTGAGCCATGTGAGCGATCCGTGACATGCCGGATAAACTCAGTTCGCCGGCATCGGCCTGGAGTTGCCCAAGCAACAGCTGAAACAGGGAAGACTTACCACTGCCATTGGCACCGGTCAGGCCGACTTTCCAGCCGGTGTGAATGCGTAGATTGGTTTTTTCCAGTAGTCGCTGATCACCCCGTTGCAGTGTCAGTTGTTGCAGTGTCATCATGGGACGTCAGGTCTCGCCAAGTTCTGGTGTGCAGGAATCCATTTTATGTTGCAACATGATAACCCTTTCTGGCGTTTTTCGCTGAACCTCTATCAGGTTCGGCGCATTCGTGAAGCCCTGCATCAGCTACAAGATGAGGCTGGTGCCAATATGAATTTATTGCTATTTGCACTGTGGGTCGCGCAGCAGCAGTTGCGCTTTCTGCCGAATCGGACAGTTCATTTTGAGCAGTTGGAAAACTGGCATCGGGATTACACCCTGCCTTTGCGTCATCAGCGGGTGACCCTCAAGCGTTTGGCAGAAAAAGCAGATAAAAATGATCAAGGCCCTTTGCATCAAATGCGCAAACACATCCAGCAGGCCGAGGGTTATGCCGAGCAGCAAGAGCAAGCCGTGCTTTACTACTACTATCAGCAGCGCCAGGGTTTGACGCCCTGTGAGGATCGCAAGGCTGCACTGATTGAAAATTTAACCGATTGTTTTGATGTGTCTTCGCAAGTGGAGCGGACACCGCTTGAAGTCCTGTTAGGGATTTTGTTAGATAAAGAGCAAATTGAGTCGACAGTTGTTAAACTGATCGAGCGTTTGGAGAGGCGCGGGGTTCGGTTTTCGGAACTATCCAGACTGAATTCACCCTAAGTCTTTTAGCAAAACAACGAGCAACCAAGGAGCATGTATTTTGAAATCCTTTCATCGAGCGGCCCTAGCGGCTTCCACCAGCCTGGCGCTGGTACTCAGCGCTAGCCACGTTATGGCTGCCCCCGCCACAGACGAAGCCCGTATTGGTTATAGCCTGGGTGTGATGGTAGGCATGCAGCTTAAGCAGGATGTCCGTGATCTAGATATCGACAGTTTCAGTGATGCCCTGCGGGATGTGTATGCGGGCCAAGAGCCCAAGATGGATCAGGCGCAAATCCAAGACGTACTGAATCAGTTGCAGCAACAGATCATGGCCGAAGCTCAGCAAGAAGCAGAAGCGGCGGCTGCCGCAAACCGAGAGCGCGGACAGGCTTTTTTGCAGGATAATGCTGCTCAAGAGGGCGTTCAGGTCACCGATTCCGGTTTGCAATATCGCGTCAACACCGCAGGTGAAGGCCCAAGGCCTCAGGCCAGTTCAACGGTCAAGGTTCACTATGAAGGCCGGTTGATCGACGGCACTCTGTTTGACAGCTCGTTACAGCGCGGTCAGCCAGTCAGCTTTCGGGTCAATCAGGTCATTGAGGGCTGGCAGGAGGCGTTGCAGTTGATGCCGGTTGGCAGTGAGTGGACCCTGTATATTCCTGCCGAGTTGGCTTATGGTCCAAGCGGTGCCGGTGATGCGATCGGCCCCAACGAGACGCTGGTGTTTGAGGTTCAGTTGATCGAAATCGAAGACTGATCCGATCTTCGCATGACTCACGAGGCGGTCAACCCTCCCGGTTGACCGCCTTGTTCGTTCACGGCTTCATGTCTTCAAAAAACTGCTTCACGCCATCAAACCAGGAGGTTTTCTTGGGCGAGTGTTTTTGCCC
>SKHR01000197.1 GCA_007116865.1 Marinospirillum sp.
ACCCAATCGACCGTGCCCTGCCCCAACTCCTTGAGCAGCACTTCAGAAAACTTGGCCAGGCGCGACTCGGTATAACGCATGGCCGCAAAGGATTTGGGGTCATCCGGGCTACCCCAGTTGCCCTGTCCATCAACCAGAGGATAGCGATAACTAAAGTCCTGCGCCATAAGCACCATGGCTTCATAACAGGCGGAATCGCCATGAGGATGAAACTTACCCAGCACATCACCGACGGTCCGCGCTGACTTCTTGTACTTGGCCGTTGCCGACAAACCCAGCTCACTCATGGCATAGATGATGCGGCGCTGAACCGGCTTCATCCCATCACCAATATGCGGCAGTGCCCGATCCAGAATGACGTACATGGAATAATCCAGGTAGGCCTTTTCGGTATAGGTGCTCAGGCTTTGTTTTTCGAAGTTATCATCCACAAATTCGCTATAACCGCTCATGCAATCGACCTTTTGTCAGCATTCAATGAAAGGGCGCAGCCATTGTACCCGGTTTCAAACACTCAGCAATTCACTCAGCCAAGCGGGATTCTGGTCACCAAGCAGGACAGGGCGCTATAATCCCTTTTAAAACCCACCGATGTAAAGGAAGCCGCGCATGATTCTGAAAGAGTATGAGCACCGACCGGATGCCGATCCCCGCTCAGAAGAAACCTGCGCCGAAGCCGCTAAACGCCTGAAAAATGCGTTCAAGGGCAACGAAGACGTCATTCTGCTCAACGATATCCGCCTGCCGTTTGAGCAGGATCGCACCACCAATGTGGATCATGTGGTGCTGCACAGCTATGGCATCACCCTGATCAACAGTCGCGCAATCTACGGCAAGATCGAAGTCAACTACCGAGGTGAGTGGAGCCGCAATCAGCGTGGCCAGAATGTCGCCATGCAAAATCCGATTGAGCTGTTCAAGTATGTCAGCAAACACCTGCGTCACCAGCTCACTGAAAACATCGGCCTGCTGCTCACCCGCCCCAAGGGCAGCAATAAAACCTTTGAAAACATGCCGATTGACGTGCTTTTTATCCAGGCATTGAAAAGCGCCATCATTGGCTCAGGCATCAACCAGTCCAATATAATTTTTGTTGAGTCCCTCACCCAGACCATCAACCGTGCATTCAGCGCCTACAAAAAACGTGAGTTCCAGATGTACGGCGGCTTGGACACCTTCAAAATCCCCCGCTCAGACATGTTTGCCATCGCTGATTTCTTGATGGGCAAGGAAGTCGACCGCAGCCTTTACCCAGACGCCGAAGAAAGCGATACAAAGGCCAGTGCCAAAACCCTGCCTGAAGGGCGTCGCGGCATCGTCAGAGCGCGCAGCACCCGGCCGATCAAAATCATTAAAGCCAAAGACATCAAACCCAGTCGCAAAAAAACAACATCGAATGAAACGTCCTAAAAGACGCCAAATTTAACTCAGAGCGTTCCGATCACATTGTTTCGGCGGTTAGCTGGACGCGCAAAAAGTATCTGGCTCGCTCCGATGGCCCGCTCCATAAACCCACCTTCACAATAGCTCAAATAATATTCCCACATACGGACAAAGCGCTGATCATAACCTTGGGCTTTGACCGCCTCGACCTGCTGCAGGAATCTTGATCGCCAGTCACTCAAAGTCTGCCCATAGTGAAAGCCTATCTCCTCAAGGTGGAGCAAATTCATGTCCGTTTTTTGGGTCACAAGATCAAGTAAAAGGCAATGGCTGGGCAAAAAGCCACCAGGAAAAATATACTTCTTGATAAAGTCGACCTTTTTCACGGCTTCTTTGTAGCGCTGATCACGCACTGTGATGGCCTGTAACAGCGCTAGGCCTGAAGGTTTAAGACGCTGCTCAAGCACTTTGATGTAGGTGGGCAGATAGTGATGCCCGACAGCCTCGATCATTTCAATCGAGACCAGCTTATCGTACTCCCCAGTCAAGTCTCGGTAGTCTTCAAACAGCAAGGTGATTTTATCCTCCAGCCCCTCCTCGGCTACCCTTTTGCGTGCATGTTCCAGCTGCTCACGCGAAATCGTCGTGGTCGTCACCTTGCAACCATAATGCTTAGCAGCATAAATGGCCATGCCACCCCAGCCGGTGCCAATTTCAAGCAGGTGGTCATCAGGCTGCAAGTCAAGTTTGTGGCATATTCTTGCCAATTTAAAGGTTGAGGCCTCTTCTAGCGTGGCATTTGCATGAGGATAAATCGCGCTTGAATACATTTTATGCTCGGTATCCAAAAACATACGGAAGAAATCATTGCCAAGGTCATAGTGCGCACTGATATTGTAGCGCGAGCCTTTGCGTGTGTTGCGCCTAAGGCTATGGGTCAATCGGTTGACCGGACCATGCAGCTGTTTAATCGGGTTGTCCAAGCGTTTACGCAAGGCTTCCAGATTTCTGCCCATGATGCGCGTCAACACAACCAGGTCACTACAATACCAACGCCCATCCATATATGCTTCGGCGGCAGCCAAAGTACCACCCAATAAAACATCTCGCCAAACCTGGCAGTCATGAAGATACACAACGACTGAAAACTCCGCACCTGGCTGACCAAGGCGCCACGAACCTTCAGGGTCCTGAATACAAATATCCGCCTCTTTAACATACGCCAACCAACGCAAAACCAGCTTTCTGGAAAAGTGGGTTGTCCAGCTTGTCTGGGTGCCTAAAGCACATAGCTTATCTGCTTTCATCCTTTCGACACCTTTTTCTTAGGGTGGGGATAGACAGGAATTCTCTTCAACCAAAGCCTTAAAGCCTCAAAATGAATACCCACGACGACCTTGAGTGTCATCCAAGGGTGGCGCCACAACAGGCGACTCAAACACACCCCAAGATCATCTTGACGATCAAGCACCAGTGTTGAATCAAAAGGAATCGAACCCTGCGCATCCAAATTATCCATGTGCATGACCAGTTGCTGATCGGGTGTCGTGAATCGCCAGCGATACTCCTGCTGCATCGGGTTAAATGGAGACACGTGCATTTGCTTGGTAAAGCGGGCAGAGTGCTTGCGCTGATGTGGCTCGCAACTCGCCACATAAACATGGCGCTCCTGCCAAGGCAGGTTGGACACCTCACCCAGAAGCGCCTGAAGCTCACCCTCTGGGTTAAAGCAGTAATACAAACTGATGGGATTAAAACAGATACCGCCGTAACGCAAGTGTGTCAGTAAATACACCGCCCCTTGGGGACGCTGACGGGTCTGTTTTTCGACTTCATCCAAAACAGCCACTTTCAGCGGTTGCGTGTAAGGTGCTAAATAATCCTCGCGTTGGAACCTGACCCAACGCCAACGCCGATCATCCCGTATGAAGGGCAAGTGTTCCAGCTCATCCAGATTGATCCAGCACATAAAAAGCTTGAAGCTGAACTCATGGCGCACTGGACTAAAACGGCGATGCCTTAAAGTGCCAGTATAAAAACGGCTGCTCAGCTCACGCGGATTCATTACAGCGTGACCCCAAGCTTTTCCGCCACCGCCAACGCACTCACGACACCATCCTCATGAAAACCATTGCGGCACCAGGCACCACAAAACCAAGTATGATCCTGGCCATTGTAGGCCTGCAGTTTTTCCTGCGCGGACATGCCATCCAGGGTGAAAACTGGGTGCGCGTAATCATAGCGCCCCAACACTAGGTCAGGATCAATCATTGAACGATCATTGAGGGTCACACACACTGGTCTGGTTGTATGCAAATGCTGTAAGCGATTCATCCAATAGGTCAAACTGACCAGAGACTGATCATTCTGCCCTGGTGCAAGGCGGGCAGGATCACGACGGCGATAATTCCAGCTGGCCCAAGCACGCGACTCACGGGGCAATAAACGAGCGTCTGTATGCAACACCACCTCATTCATCCGATAAGAGATCGCCTGCAAACACTCACGCTCAACCGATTTAACATCCTTTAATAAGGCAAGGGCCTGATCACTATGGCATGCCAAAACCAGCTCATCAAAAAACGTCTCACCCGCTTTAGAGGTCACCTGAACTCGGCCTTCGCGCCGATACACCGCAGTGACCGGGCAGGCCAGGCGAATACCCTCAACGAATGGCTCCACAAGCGGCTTGATATAGGCGCGAGATCCCCCTTGGATGACCCGCCACTGAGGCCGATTTTTAACACTTAACAAGCCATGATTTTTGAAAAAACGCACGAAAAATATCAGTGGAAAATCCTGCATCGCGATCAAGCCTGAAGACCAAATCGCAGCCCCCATCGGAATCAGGTAGTCCTGTACAAAAGCTGGGCTATAGCCTTTGCGTTTCAGATAAGCGCCAAGAGTTTCATCGGGGCTGAGAAGACCGGCCTCCAGCTCAACGGGCGCTTCCCGGTTAAACCGCAGAATGTCGCGAATCATGCGCAAAAATCTGAACGAAAATATATTCTTACGCTGCGCAAAAAGCGTATTCAGATTATGGCCATTGTACTCAAGACCACTGACCTCGCAGTGAACAGAAAAACTCATTTCAGTGGGGACCGAGGCAACACCCAACTGATCCAGCAAGCGAATAAAGTTGGGATAAGTCCAGTCATTGAAAACTATAAAACCCGTATCAACAGCCAATTGCTGTCCATCCACCTCAATGTCTCGGGTGGCAGTATGCCCACCCAATCGATCATCGGCTTCAAAAAGCGTCACCTGATACTGACGTGACAGCAAGTAAGCGGCGGTCATTCCAGCAATTCCTGACCCCACCACCGCTACTGATTTCTTTTGCGTCATTTAACCCACCAACTTTTGTGTGATGCGAGTCCGAAGAAAAAAAGGCAAGCACCCCAAACAACGAAGGGTGAACACAAAAAACCAAGGCACTAGAATTTCAGGCCGCCCCTTTTGCATGCCTTTGATGATTTGTCGCGCGGCCGTCTCTGCACTGATACGAAACGGCATTGGAAAATCGTTTTTATCGGTTAGTGGCGTCTTTACAAACCCCGGATAAACCACACTCACCCGCAAGCCCTGACGGCTTGAATCAAGCCTTAGGCTATCCATAAAATAGCTGACCGCCGCCTTGGAAGCCCCATAGGCTTCAGCACGGGGCAAAGGCACATAAGCCGCAGAACTGGAAACAGCGACCAAGTAAGGATGAGCAGATTGCATCAACAGTGTTTGAGCAGACTCGATCGTCAGCACAAGCCCCATAAAATTGGTTTCAAAAACGCGCCTGACACAGGCTGAGTCCACCTGCCCATTATTGAGATACTCGCAGGTTCCCGCATTAGCAATCACCACATCAACACCACCGAGGGTTTCCCTGATCAAGCTAACCACTCGCTGCAAAGCCTTTGCATCAGTCACATCCGCCGGGGCCACGGTGATCCCAGGGTGACGATTAGCTAACGCAGCCAGGCTCGACTCAGAGCGCCCCGTCACGACCAGCTGATGCCCCGCTTGTGCCAGCTGCTCAGCCAAGGCCAAGCCAATGCCGGAGCCAGCACCTGTGATCCAAATTCGACTGCTCGCTGCCAAACATTGCATGCGTTTTCTCCTGCATGTAAAACCCAAGCACCTAACCCGCCATGCGTCTTTTCAACATCGAAATCACGCTTCTCATCACCGGCAACTGCTCCCAGAGCATCTGCCCGGCATCAAAAAAATCTCGGTGAGCGATGATTTTATCGCCTTCCCAGTCCAGACGACTGGCACCGACCACCCGAACCGGCTGACTCGCATTGATGCTCGGGTGACGATAAATCATCTCCCAACTACACCAAACACGATCGGCTAAAACATCTGGCTCAGAAAACTCGAAATGGACTTCGCTAACCCGCGCATAGAGCTGGTCAAAGTACATAATCAGCGACTCTAACCCGACGACCTGATGCAAAGGATCTTCAAAAATCACCTCATTTGCATAGTATTCATTTAAGCGAAAAGTACAATTCTTGTCTAATTTTTTATAAAAATCAAAAAAAGCCTGTACTGCTTCTTTGCTCGGCATAGCACACCATTCTGAGAGGAAAATAAGGGAAGTAGCGCAGGGCACTGAACTTGCAGTCGTAAAAAAAGCAACGACAACTCAGGCCATACGATAAGAGTATAGCCTCAAGATCGAAAGATCCGTCGTTTAATCAAACCTCAGCGAGGTTGCCTTTGGATTCCAGCCACTGCTTGCGGTCTGAGGCACGTTTTTTCGCCAGCAGCATGTCCAGCAGCTCGTAGGCATGATCCTGATCTTCCCGCACTAGCTGCACCAAACGCCGTGTTTCCGGTGACATGGTGGTTTCCCGCAGTTGCTGAGGGTTCATTTCCCCCAGTCCTTTAAAGCGCTGCACATTGATCTTGGCTTTGCGTCCTTCCAGGCGATCCAGTACCGCTTCTTTTTCGGATTCGTCCAGGGCGTAGAAGACTTCTTTGCCACAGTCAATCCGGTACAAGGGGGGCATCGCCACAAACACATGGCCACGTTCCACCAGCGCGGGGAAGTGGCGCAAAAACAAGGCACACAAGAGAGTGGCGATGTGCAGACCATCCGAGTCGGCATCGGCAAGAATGCACACCTTGCCATAACGCAGGCCTTCAAGATCGGTCGAACCTGGGTCCACCCCAAGGGCAACAGAAATATCATGCACCTCTTGAGAGGCCAGGATTTCGCCGGAATCGACTTCCCAGGTGTTCAGGATTTTTCCACGCAGCGGCATGATGGCCTGAAAAACACGATCCCGCGCCTGTTTGGCAGAGCCACCAGCTGAGTCCCCTTCCACCAGAAACAGCTCACTGCGGGCGATGTCGGTACCGGTACAGTCCGCCAGCTTGCCCGGCAACGCAGGGCCTTGCGTGATCTTTTTACGCACCACCTTTTTGGCGGCTCGCAAACGACGATTGGCACGGCTGAGGGCTAACTCGGCGATGCGCTCTGCATCAAGCGTATGCTGATTGAGCCAAAGCGAAAAAGCATCCTTGATCACACCGCTGACAAAGGTGGCAC
>SKHR01000250.1 GCA_007116865.1 Marinospirillum sp.
CGGACTTCCTGCAGACTGTTCCAAGCCTTGCAAGCGGCACACTGCCCCTGCCACTTGGGATAATCTGCACCACACGACTGGCAGACATAGGCGGTTTTCACTTTTGCCATGCGTTTTCCTCAACCAACATCTATTGACAGTTATAAAAAACAAAAACATTATAACCAAACTTACCTAAAACTCTGTGACAGGATCAACCCTATGAAACGCGAAACCATCGCCCTGCATCATGGCTTTACCCCAGACAACCAAAATGCGGTGGCAGTGCCTATCCACCAAACCACTTCTTTCAGCTTCGACTCAGCCCAGCATGCCGCTGATTTGTTCGATCTCAAGGTTCAGGGCAACATCTATTCACGCATCATGAACCCGACCTGTGATGTGCTGGAACAACGCATCGCCGCGCTCGAAGGCGGCATCGCTGGCCTTGCCGTGGCTTCTGGCATGGCAGCCATCACCTACACCCTGCAAACCATCGCTCAAGCGGGGGATAACTTTATCTCTATCAGTGAACTCTATGGCGGCACCTATAATCTCTTTGCGCATACCTTACCACGCCAGGGCATTAAGATACGCTTTGCGGATAAAGACGATTTTGCCGGTATCGAGGGCTTGATTGATGCTCACACTAAAGGCATCTACTGTGAGTCCGTGGGCAATCCCTCGGGCGGCTTGGTCGATATTGCCAAGCTGGCAGACATTGCTCACCGTCACGGCATTCCCCTGATCGTCGACAATACCGTGCCCACACCCTTTTTATGGCGTCCGATTGAACAGGGAGCCGACATCGTGATCCACGCGGCCACCAAATACATTGGTGGTCATGGCACCACCATCGGTGGCGTGATTGTAGACTCCGGAAAATTTCCCTGGGGGGATTATCCTGAGCGCTTCCCCCTGCTCAACGAGCCTGATGTGTCCTACCACGGGGTGAGCTACACCCGCGACGTCGGCGCAGCCGCTTTCATTGCCCGCGCACGGGTTGTCCCACTGCGCAACACGGGTGCAGCCCTCTCAGCTCAAGCCGCATGGAATCTGCTTCAAGGACTGGAAACCCTGGCGCTGCGAATCGAGCGCATCTGTGACAACACCCAAAAGGTGGCCGAGTATCTGCAAAACCACCCTCAGGTCAGTTGGGTGAACTATGCAGGTTTACCGGGTCACAAGGATCACGCCTTAGCGCAAAAATACATGGAGGGTAAAGCCTCCGGGATTTTGAGCTTTGGCATCAAAGGCGGCAAAGAGGCGGGTGTTCGTTTTTATGATGCGCTCCAGTTATTCATCCGCCTGGTCAACATCGGTGACGCCAAAAGCTGCGCCTCGATCCCTGCTTCGACCACTCACCGCCAGTTAAATGCGCAAGAGCTCGCCAGCGCAGGAGTGAGCGAAGACATGGTGCGCCTGTCGGTTGGCATTGAGCACCTTGACGACCTGATCGCCGATCTGGATCAAGCCCTCAAGGCCGCCGTTTAGTCTTTACCAGGGCTGAGCTCTGCTCAGCCCTGGTTGTCATCCCCAGCTGGCTTTTTCACCGGTGCCTTTCGCGGTGCTTTTTTGTCGGCCGTTGAAGTCGGTGCCGACGTTTTGCGCGCTGCCGGTGTTGAACGACGCGCCTGTCTAGGTGATGCTTTTTTCGCGACCGCCGCAGGTTTTGCAGGCGCTTTTTCTTTGTGCTGATAAGCCGGTGGTTCATCCTTAAGAAAGTCTTCCACAGCCTGCAGAAACTCACTCAACAGAACCTTGCTGACCACAAAGATATGCCCAACATTTTTCTCTATGGTGCGATTCAAACCACCACGAGTCATCTGCTGGTTTTCTGCTTTACGGCCCCAGCGCTCACTGGCCAGACAAGAGCCGACTGGCGCGATCGGATCACGCAAACCTCGATAATCAAACAGGGCAATGTCGGCTCTTTCCAGTGCCGCCATGTCCACCGGCTGACCATCCAAAGATGGCAGGTGTGAAGGCAGGCAGAAGCGACCTTCCCACAAGCGGTTCTCTAAAAAGAAATGCTCCAGCCACTCGCGATGCGCCTTGACTGGAAAACGCGTGCCCGAGTTCAGCCAGTGCAAAAAAGGCGCCGCATCATCAATCGCACCGGGGAAATTGGCCCGGGCATAAAAACCTTCCAGCACATTAAATTCAACACCCGGTTGAATAATGTGCATGCCCGCCTCAATCGCCTGGGGCGGCAGGTTGCTGGCGCCATAGAAACGCTGCATCAGCACCGGATCGTAACCCTCACGAATCACCTCGCGCATCGGGCCGTGGCCGCTTTTTTCATCATCAAAGAACACCGGCGTGGTCATCAAAACCACCTGACGAATATGCACTGGCTCGGCGCCATGCTCCGCCTCTTCGATACGCCGCGCCAGATAAGGAAGGAATAGGCTTCCCCCCATGCAGTAGGCCATCACATCGATCAGCTGTTCCGGGTGGCGCTGCTTGATCAGATCCAGATACTTGTCATGCAGGGTTTTGGCATAAAAACTCAGCCCCAAATGTGCCTGCTCAGGTCCGGGGTTGCCGTAATCGATCATATAGACGTCATAACCCAGCGCCAGCATGCCCTCAACCACTGACTTGCCTGGCGCCAGATCAAAAATCTCACAGCGGTTGATCATAGGGCTGGCCATATACAGCGTTTTGCCGTTGGGTTTCACCCCGTCGGGACGCAAATAGTGACGCAACCGTGCACTCAGCACCTCACTGCCTGGCACTGTTTCCCAGGCACAGGCACCCAGGCGCGCATTGGGTGACTCCAAAGCAAAGCGGCGCACATCAAAGGCATCGTGCGCCAACAGGGCGATCAATCGATCCTCACAGTCTTTTATATAATCTTCATCCGGCTGAAGTCGCGTCCCTTCCGCAGACAACTTGCGATAAGGGTGGCGGCGCAGATCGGAGAGAACCTCACCGGTGATCACCTGGATCAGACTGCGCAGCAGTTTTTTCATCGCCCGCAGCCGGGTTTGCCCCTGGCTGTGATAACGCCACTCCAACCCCTGAAAAATTGCCAGCTGGCTGAGCAGCCATGTCTGGCCGCCAGGCGTTTCACACAGGCGGTCACACTGACGGCGATCGATGATGAGCTTGCGCTGACGGCGGTTGACGGTATTGTCATCGCGCGCCACTTCTTCGCTCGATGCATCCACCTCGCTGGTGATGTAGGTCACCAGGCGTTTGATCCGCGCGGCATAGGCTGACTCAATTCGCAGGTTGTCTGCCGCAACCGGATCTGGATCTCGCTCATTGGCCACCGCTTCCTCGGTGGCCTGCACCAGGGGCTTCAGCCAGCCAGTGAACAGGAGCTCTGGCCACTGAGGGCACCAGCTGGCCAGGTCTTGCGAGGCCTGCCAGGCATTTTTTAACACCAGGCCATTGAATTCTGACTGCACATGACGCGTATGCGGAATGCGACTGACATTATCGGCGGGGGTCAGCCCCATAAAAGCCTCAAGCCAGTCGGCGCTCAGTCTGGGTAATCGAGGCATCGCCGCCTGCAGATCTGGCTGCAGGGTTGAGTTTTGTTCCAACATGACCTCTTCTCCTCACAATCAATATTGATCACTGAAAACACGCCAACTGACTAAAAAGCTAATCAGGCATGGCGTTTTACACTCAGCTCATGAACCGCATCAACCAGTGCCTTGGCATGCTCGGGTGGCACAAACTGATTGATGCCATGACCCAAGTTGAACACATGACCACTGCCCTGACCATAGCTGTCCAGAATACGCCCGGCTTCTGCCCGGATCGCCGCTGGCGATGCAAACAAACAGCTGGGGTCCATGTTGCCCTGCAAAGCCACCCGATGCCCGACTCGGCGGCGTGCATCACCCAGTTCAGTTGTCCAGTCGAGTCCCAATGCATCGGCACCCGTGACTGACATGGCTTCCAGCCACTGTCCACCGCCTTTGGTGAACAGGATCACGGGCACTTTGCGGCCCTCATGCTCGCGAATCAGACCGTGGACAATTTGTTCCATATATTTCAATGAGAACTCCATGTAAGCCGGTGTGGATAAGGCACCACCCCAGGAATCAAAAATCTGAACCGCTTGAGCGCCCGCACGAATCTGAGCATTAAGATAGTGAGTGACTGTTTCGGCCAACTTATCCAAAAGCCGGTGCATGACTTCTGGCTGACCATAAAGCATCGCCTTGGCATGTCGGTATTCGCGACTGCCCTGGCCTTCAATCATATAGGTGGCCAGCGTCCAGGGACTGCCAGAAAAACCGATCAACGGTACACGCCCGTTGAGCTCCTGGCGAATGCGCCGCACCGCATTGACCACATAGTCCAGATCCCGCTCTACTTCAGGAATCGGCAGCTGATCAACATCGGCCTCCGTGCGCACGGTTTTTTTGAATTTAGGCCCCTCACCCGTTTCAAAATACAGGCCTAAACCCATGGCATCGGGAATGGTCAAAATATCCGAAAACAAGATGGCCGCATCCAGCTCAAAACGCTCTAACGGCTGAATCGTGACCTCACAGGCCAGGTCGGTGTTACGGCAAAGATCCATGAACGACCCTGCTTTTTTGCGGGTTTCCAGATACTCAGGCAAGTAACGACCTGCCTGGCGCATCATCCACACCGGAGTCATATCAACAGGTTCACGAGATAGCGCACGCAAAAAGCGATCATTTTTCAGTTCAGTCATCGAGTTTTCCTAGGTTTTAAAGCCGCTGTTCAATGGCCTATTGTAGCCTGTAATTCAAAGGAGTTTGAGGGGGGATATCAACAAATCCTATGGAGGGCGCTTTCCCCACCCAGCATGGATCTGGTCGCCACCGGATTAACCGAGTAGAATAGTCCGCTTATTTTTACCCATTGCGAGATTTCCGACCAGTGAGCCTACGTTTTGTTGCCTCTTCACGCCTGCCGACCCCCTGGGCTATCTTCACTCTCTATGGCTTTGAAGATACCCAGACCGGTAAAGAGCATGTTGCGCTGGTACTCGGTGATGTGAGTGGCAGTGAGCCTGTACTGGCCCGAATTCATTCCGAATGTCTGACTGGCGATGCGCTCTTTTCTCTGCGCTGTGACTGCGGCTTCCAGCTTCAAGAGGCCTTGCAACGAATTGCCGCCGAGGGCCGTGGTGCGCTGCTCTATCTGCGCCAGGAAGGTCGCGGCATCGGCCTGATCAACAAAATTCGAGCTTATCACCTGCAGGATGCCGGCGCCGACACGGTCGAGGCGAACGAGCAACTAGGGTTTGAAGCCGATATGCGCGACTACTCCATGCTGCCTGTGATGCTCGAGCATCTAGGCATCAACACCCTGCGTCTGATGACCAACAACCCGCGCAAAGTCGCGGCCTTGGAAAACTATGGCCTGAAGCTGGCTGAGCGCGTGCCTTTGACTACTGGGCTGAATCCGCACAACGCCCACTATTTGGATACCAAGGCCAACAAACTCGGCCACATGATGCAAAGTACCGACTTCAACCCCTTTGCACCTGGCCCGCAAAAAGATGATTCAACCGGGGAGGCTTAGTCCCCGATCACCATCACCGCTTCGGCTTCAAAGTCCGCGCCTTTAGGCAAAGCACTCACCTGAACCGCTGCTCTCGCTGGGTAGGGCTGACGGAAGTAACGCGCCATCACCGTGTTCACCGTAGCAAAGTTGGCTAGGTCGGTCAGATACAGGTTGACCTTGACCACCTCATCCAGACTGCCACCCGAGGCCTCACAAACCGCACTCAGGTTTTTAAATACCTGTTCGGCCTGGGCTTCAAACCCGCCTTCCACCAGGGTCATGCTTTGCGGATCCAGTGGGATTTGCCCCGACAGATAAACCGTATTGCCCACCTTGACCGCCTGGGAGTAGGTGCCGATCGCCTCGGGTGCCTGATCAGTATTGATTGCTGCTCGATTACTCATATTGACTCCTTAACGCAATCTTTCCACTCGATTCACCTCTGGAATCAAGCGCGTTCTTTTCATTACCCGAGCCAGATGCACTCGGTCCATTACCGTGATTTCCAAAGTGAGGGTCGACAAACGCGCATCGCGCTCATCGACACTGATACGTTCCAGATTGGCATCCATTTCTGTCATCAGGGTCGCAATGCGGGCGATGATGCCGCGCTGATGTTCAATTTCCAGACGCAGCCCGACGCTGAAGTCACCTTCAACCTGATCGGCCCAGGTCAGGCTGACACATTTTTCCGGATTGTTGCGAATATCACCCAGGTTACGACAGTTGTATCGATGCACCACGATACCGCTGCCAAAGCTGATATGGCCGAGAATCGCGTCTCCTGGTATCGGACGGCAGCAGCGGGCAAAACTTACTACCATGCCCTCGCCCCCATGAATGACCATGCTGGATTCCGGTTGCTCTGGCTGTTCCGTGCCACCGCTGACCTCAAGCAGTCGCCGCGCCACCGCATAGGCCATCAGCTTGCCCAGACCTATCGCTTCCAGCAAGGCCGACCAGCTGCCCATTTCCAGCACTTCCGCCAGCTGAGCCTGATCGGCTTCGCTGATCTGATCCAGGGCACAATCAAACTGGGTCAGCGCCTTTTCCAATAAACGTCGGCCCAGCAACTCTGACTCACTGCGCTGCTGCTGTTTAATAAAATGACGAATCGCTGAGCGGGCTCTGGCCGTGGTCACAAACGCCAGCCAGGCCAGGTTAGGCCGTGCACCGGGCGCAGTGATCACCTCAACGGTTTGACCACTTTGCAACTTGGCCGAGAGCGGCGCCAGTTTGCGATCGATCCGGCAGGCCACACAGCTATTGCCGATATCGGTATGCACTGCATAGGCAAAGTCAACCGGCGTTGACCCCTTGGGCATTTCCATGATGTCACCACGAGGGGTGAACACATAAATTTCATCGGGGAAAAGATCGACCTTGACGTGCTCAATAAACTCTAGAGAATCCCCGGC
>SKHR01000218.1 GCA_007116865.1 Marinospirillum sp.
CTGGGACTCGCTGATCAATCTGAAAAAACATCCGCTTTCTACCAATATTGTGATGGTGGTCACGGTGGTTGTGGTGGTGGCCACACATAATCTGGCTTACGGTGTATTTGTCGGTGTGTTGTTGGCCGCGCTCTTTTTTGCCAACAAGGTGGGCCACTATATGCGGGTGGAAAAGAGCCAGCGAGATGATGGCACACGCGTTTACAAGGTCACTGGTCAGGTGTTCTTTACCTCATCCACCAAGTTCATGGAGTCCTTCGACTTTAAAGAGGTGGTTGATCGTGTGGTGATCGATCTGACCGAAGCGCATTTCTGGGATATTACCGCCGTTGAGTCTCTGGATCGGGTCATCATCAAGCTGCGCCGTGAAGGTGCAGAGGTCGAATTGCTGGGCTTGAATGAAGCCAGTTCAACCATTGTCGATCGTTTTGGGGTGCATGATGATCCCAAAGGGGTGGAAAAACTGATGGGCGGTCACTGATCAAAGGGTTTGGAGAACAGAATGAAAAATGTAGTCGCGTGTATTGATAACTCCAATGCCGCAGCGGCAGTCTGCGATGCCAGTGCCTGGGTGAGTCAGTCGGTCAGTCGGCCTTTGGTGTTGCTGCATGTATTGGACAAAAAGCTTTACCCTGCCAAGCCAAACCTGAGTGGTAATCTGGGACTGGGTGCCAGAACCCATCTGCTGGAAGAACTGGCCGACTTGGATGCCCAGCGTAGTAAGCTGGCTTTAGAGCAGGGGCGTTTGCAGCTGGAGGAAGCGGTTAAGCGGGTGCAAGGGCTGGGTGTTGAAAATCCTGAAACCTTACAGCGGCATGGAGACTTTGCCGAAACCCTCATAGATCTGCAAAGCGATATCCGCTTGTTGGTCATGGGGCGCCAGGGTGAAGAGCATCAAAGTGATGTGAAGGCGATCGGTAGCAATCTGGAACGTGTGATTCGCACCCTGAGCTGTCGGATTTTGATCACGCCGCCAAATTTTAAAAAGCCAGAGCGAGTGCTGTTGGCCTATGATGGCAGCGCCAATGCCAAGCAGGTATTGTTTGTGATTGCCCGCAGCCCGTTATGCAGGGGGATTCCTATCCATGTGCTGACCGTGGGTGAGGATAATGAAAAGAATCATCAGCGTTTGAAGGAAGCCCGTGCAGAGTTGCTTGAAAACGGACACACAGAGGTAGAGACCAAGCTGGTGGCCGGTGATATCGAAAAAAGCCTGCTGGACTATGTGAGCCACCAGCAAATTGATCTGATTGTGATGGGGGCCTATGGTCACTCACGGATCCGGGAGTTTCTTGTCGGTAGTACAACGACCAACCTGCTGCGCTCAAGCCCGGTACCGATTCTGTTAATGCGTCAATGATCAATACGGCTCAGGCGCTGCCCAGCAGATTGATGAGCTCATCAATTGAGACTGGGTAGCCAATGTAAAATCCCTGACCGATATCACATCCGGCTTTCTGCAATAACTCGCGTTGAAGCCGGGTCTCTATGCCCTCCGCGACGACTTTAAGCCCCAGTCCTTTGCCCAGGCCAATGGTCGCTGTGATGATGCTCATATTGCTTTGCTCATCAATCAGATCCGCGATGAACGCCTGATCGATTTTTAACGTGTTGACGGGGAAGTCACGCAGATAGGCCAGTGATGAGTAGCCAGTTCCGAAATCATCAATCGCAAGTCGAACACCAATTTCGCGCAGCCTCTGCATGGTTTCAATGGCCTCATCGACCTGTTGAACGACCATGCTTTCAGTAATTTCCAACTCAACGCAGTCTGCATCTAAACGAGTTTCTATGAGAGCCGTTTCCACCTGTTCAACCAGGCCCGGGCGTTGAAACTGGCGAGCTGACAGGTTGATCGCCACTTGTAGTTTTTGGCCGGTGAGTTGCTGAAGTCGGGCGGTGTCTGCCATGGCCTGATGCAAAATCCAGCGCCCCAGTGGATTGATCAGTCCGGTGTCTTCTGCCAGGGGGATGAACTCTGCCGGGGCAATATAACCTTCGGGTGTGGGCCAGCGAATCAGCGCCTCAATGCCAATGATTTTGCCGCTTTGAAGGCATTGTTTAGGCTGGTAGTGCAGGGTGAAGCCTTGATCTGCCAGGGTGTTTCTTAGACTGGCTTCCAGGCGAACCCGTTTGGCGCTGCTGATGTTTTGATCATCATTGTAGAAGCGATAGGTATTGCCGCCTTGAGATTTGCAGTGTCCAAGTGCCAGTTCAGCACATTGCAGTAACCCGTCTTCATCGGTGGCATTGTCAGGATAAACTGCGATCCCCATGCTGGCGGAAATATAGACCGCCTCGCCTTTGATGAGGAAAGGCGCTTCCAGCGACTTTTGTAGTCTTTGTGCAACGACAGAAGCATCATCTGGCTGACGCAACTCGCTGAGAATAAAAGAAAAGTCATCTCCGCCCATGCGTGAAATCAGATCGGAGTCCCGTTCCTGACGTTTTTCCTGACGGGCGAGCAGGTCAGTGCGGCGGATTGCTGACTGCAGACGCTGGGAAATTTCAACCAGCAAATGATCCCCGGCAGCAAAACCAAAGGCATCATTGATCAGTTTAAAGCGATCCAGGTTGAGCAGCACCAGGCCGGTACGTGTGTTATGGCGGTTGGCAATGCTGAATTCGTGGCCCAAGCGGTTACGAAACAGTATTCGGTTGGGCAGATCCGTCAGTGGGTCGTAGTGGGTTAGGCGCTCTAACTCAGCCTCGCTGCGGTGCTGCTCAGACAGGTCGCTGAACAAACCAAAATAGTGCAGCAATTGGCCCTGCTCATCACATACAGCCTGCAGGCTGAGGTGTTTGAGGTAGGCAGTGCCATCGGCACGGTGATCCCATAGCTCTCCTTCCCAGATTCCCTTGCGCTCAAGCTCCTCCCAGATATGTCGGTAAAATTCAGGCTCTTCACGCTCGACCTGATTGATCCGTGGTGGGTTGCCAAGTGCTTGCGTGATCGGGATGCCGGTCAGTTGCTCGTAGGCCGGATTGACGTAAAGCACCTGTTTATTTTCATCGGTGATGACCAGCGCATGGCGGATTTTTTCAACAATGGGACTCAGTAAGCGGCTTTGTATTTTATCAAGTTCCCTTTTCATTGTGACTCCTCTCCTTGATCTAGGCGGCTTTAACGTGCCTTTAAAATACAATAAAAACAGCGTCAGGTCATGTGGATTCAAGGCCCTGCTGGCGCAAACGTGCGATTTTCTCATCCTTGTGCTGCCACAGCTGGTTGATCCAGGTTTGAAAGGCGGCACGAAAGGCGGGGTCTTGTTGATAATCACCCTGGGTCATGGCCTGGGGAATGGGAAGTTTTTCCAGGTCAATGATGACCCAGGCAATACGGCCACTTAAAAAATCCCAAAAACTGGGCGCAGAGTCACCAGGATAAACCAGGGTGACATCCAAAAGCTGGCTCAGCTGATCACCCATGGCGCTCAGAGTGAAGGCCACGCCGCCGGACTTGGGTTTGAGCAGGTGGCGGTAGGGTGAGGCCTGTTGCGCCTGTTTGGCCGGCGTGAAACGGGTGCCTTCAAGATAGTTCACCAGGGTTACTGCTCGTCCTCTCAGTCGATCACAGGCTTTTTTGGTAATTTCCAGGTCTTTGCCACGCAGATCTGGATTTTGTTCTAGCTGCTGCTTGGTGTAACGGCGCATGAATGGATATTCGAGTGCCCACCAGGCCAGGCCGAGAAAGGGAACCCAGATCAGCTCCTTTTTAAGAAAGAAGGTGAAAAAAGGCGCTTTGCCATGAATGGCTGCCATGAGTGCGGGAATATCAACCCAGGTTTGGTGGTTACTGATCACTAGTAATGATTCATTTTTGCGCAGCGACTGGTCTCCGCGCACCTCCCAGCGAGTGGGCGTCAGGCTGCGGAAAATGATGCCGTTGATGCTGGCCCAGGTGCTGGCAATCCAGCGAACCGCTTCAAAACAGGCGGTTCGAACCGGCGTTAACGGGACAAGGAGCTTGATCAGTGCCAGCAACAGCATGGGGATCATGCCGATGATGGTATTTAATAGCAGTAATACGGAAGTGCAGATGCCAATGATCCAGTGTTTCATTTGATCCCCATTAGACACTTAACGGCCAGATAATTAACAAAATATGAAAAACCCAGCAAGCATAATGCTTTTTATGTTAAGTTAACCAGCCGGAGGCCTGCTAAGCTTTGATAAGTGCTGGAATTCGTCCCACATTTTTTCATGCTTTGACCTGGCTTCCAATGGGTTGAGATCAAAACAGATCGGGATCGTCTGATGTCCACTTTACAACAACAATTGTCGCGACTGGTTTATTCAACCGATCAAGGTGAAGTGTGTCCTCAGTGTCGTCAGTCTAAAGCGGCATGTTGCTGTGAAGCCCAGGCTGAGGCCGCCTATTTGGCCAGCCTTGATGGCAAGGTTCGAGTGCGCAGAGAAGTGGCCGGGCGCAAAGGCAAAGCCGTGACTACCATCAGTGGATTGCCAGTCAGTTCTGCCGAGTTAAAAGCACTGTCTCTGGCACTGAAAAAAGCCTGTGGTTCGGGTGGCGCCGTCAAAGATCGGGTGATCGAAATCCAGGGTGACCACCGGGATCGGGTGATTCAGGCCCTGCTCAAGCTGGGTTATAACGCTGTGCAGGCAGGTGGGTGATGAGTGGGCTGATCCGGGTGCTGATGGCGCTGGTTTTATTATGGCCAGGCCTAGGCTGGAGCAGCGTCTGGTTGCAGTCCGTTCCTGAACGTTTTTTTGTCGAGTTCGCCATCCCGTTACTGATCATTGAACCGCGAAGTGGGCAGATTCTTGAAGCCAACCCTGCAGCGGCGGACTTCTATGGTTATAGTCAGGCCCAGTTGCGTGGCATGAGCATCCAGTCGATCAATGCATTGGATGAGCGGGATGTGGCGGTGGAGCGTGAACGGGCGCAAAGAGAGCAGCGCAATTATTTTCTTTTTCCCCACCGTTTGGCCGGTGGTGAAATTCGCACGGTTGAGGTCTATTCCTGGCCCATGGAAGGACCAACGGGAGAGACACTGCTTTTTTCTGTGATCATTGACTTGGCTGGAAAGCAGGTGGCCGAGCGCAGCATGCTTGAATACACGGAACGCCTGGAGCAGCTGGCTGAGCAGCGTTATCAGGCACTGGTCGCAACTCAGGCACGCAATGAAAACCTCATGTGGCTGGCCATTGCCAGTCTGTCGCTGATCATTGGGGTGCTGATATGGAACATCGTTCGCCGCCGCCGTACTGAACGCAGCCTGCATGAAAAAACGGCCATGCTGGAGGGTCTGCTCAACTCGATTCCCGATCTGATTTTCTTTAAGAATCGCCAGGGGGTTTATCTGGGCTGCAACACCGAGTTCTCCCGCTATGTAGGTCGACCCATGGATGAAATCATTGGATCGACGGATTATCGTCTGTTTGACTTGGGTCAGGCGGATAGCTTCAACCAAACCGATCAAGAAGTCATGCGTAGCCTTAAGGCCTATCGCAGTGAAGAGTGGACGCGTTTTCCTGATGCTTCTCAACACCTGCTGGACAAACTGAAAGCGCCGCTACGCAATGCGCGGGGTGATTTTATCGGGGTGCTGGGCATCAGCCGGGATATCACTGACCGCCACCAAAATGAGAAGCGGATCAAATACCTGGCTTATTATGACCCTTTGACCAACCTGCCTAACCGCTTTTTGTTTCAAGAAAAGCTGGAAGAAGTGACTCAGTACCTACGCCAAGGGGATCACCTGGCGGCATTAGTTATCGTGGACCTGGATCACTTCAAAAACATTAATGATGCCCGTGGTCATTCGACGGGCGATCAGTTATTGATCATTCTGGCGCATCGCATGGTGCGCAAGTTATCAAGCCGTGAAATCATGGCGCGTTTTGGTGGTGATGAATACGTGCTGCTGCTGCTCGAAGAAAAAGGCGGCGAATCCAGTGCCGAGGAGCGGATGAATCAGCGCATTCAGGCGCTACAAAAAACACTCGGGCAGCCGGTGCGCCTGGGAGAAAGCGAATTTTTATTGTCCAGCAGTCTGGGTGTCACCTATTTTGATCAGCACAAGCTGACTTTTGATGCGTTGTTGAAAGAAGCGGATATCGCGCTTTATCAAGCCAAAGAAGCCGGCAGAGGCACCTGGCGTCGCTTCAAGCCCTCAATGCAGACCTTGGTGGAGTCGCGTTTTGAGCTGGAAGGGGATCTGCGGCGTGCGCTTGATGCACAAGAGCTGCAGCTTTATTTGCAGCCAAAGACCAACGAAAAAGGTGAGATCTATGGAACCGAGTCACTGGTTCGTTGGGTCCATCCTACCAAAGGCCTGATCACTCCAGATCGATTTATTCCTCTGGCCGAAGATACCGGCATGATCGTTGCCTTGGGTGACTGGGTACTGCGTGAAACCCTGCGCTGGATGCTGGCTTACCCGAATTTACACTTTGCCGTGAATGTGAGCCCCAAACAGTTCCACTGTCCGGACTTCGTGCCCAGAATCAAGGCGCTGCTCAATGAGTTTCCAGTCAATCCGAGTCTGCTGACCCTGGAGGTCACGGAGGGCTTGCTGGTGGCAGATTTCAACCAATACTCCCATCACATGACTGAGTTGCAGGCCCTTGGAGTGCGTTTTTCAATTGATGATTTTGGCACCGGCTATTCCTCACTTTCCTATCTGAAAAAGCTGCCGATCAATGAGTTAAAAATCGACCGCTCTTTTGTGATGGACCTGCCAGACGATTCCAGTGATGCTTTGCTGGTTGAAACCATGATGGCGGTCGCAACGCACCTGCAACTGGCGGTTGTGGCGGAGGGCGTAGAAACCGAAGCTCAGCGAGATTTTCTTTTTTCAGTAGGCTGCACCCTGCATCAAGGCTATTATTATGGCAAGCCGGAACCGGCTGAGAC
>SKHR01000234.1 GCA_007116865.1 Marinospirillum sp.
CTCGTCAGCCGGTGGTCACCCAGTTGAAAGGAAAAATTGACCTGGCCTTGGCAATGACGTTAAAAGACATTGAGGCTCAGTTGGCTCAACTGTTTTACCCCGGTTTTATTTGGGATGCGGGTGAGCATTTGCAGGATTATCCGCGTTATATGCAAGCGATTGATTTTCGATTGGAAAAAGCCCGTCGAGATCGCTTTAAAGATCAGCAGTTGGCGCAAACGCTGCGTGCCAGTATGGAAAAATGGCAGGCTCGTTATCAGCCGTTGAAGGAGGCAGGGCAAGTCACACCTGCCTTGTGGCAGTATCGTTGGCTGATTGAAGAATTGCGGGTTTCACTTTTTGCA
Source organism: Marinospirillum sp. (assembly GCA_007116865.1). Lineage (GTDB taxonomy): Bacteria > Pseudomonadota > Gammaproteobacteria > Pseudomonadales > Halomonadaceae > Marinospirillum. The sequence goes on from SKHR01000234.1 coordinate 345, forward strand.
CAGCAGTTAGGCACACGGGTCAAGGTTTCTGAGCGGCGCTTGGAAGACACTTGGCAACAGCTGATTTCGCATTAGCCCATGGCGGGGGTGTTTCCTTTCATGTCGCGGGCGTGGGATAATCGCCCTTTTATTTGAGCAATCCGACCGCCTGAGTTGTCAGGCACATGGAGTTAAGGACAAGCATGGTAACAACGGCCCTTCCAGTGATCGAAGAGCGCTTTAATCTGGCCGTGACGGATCAACAGCATGCCCACTTGATCCGTTTGTACTGTCCCGGTGAGCATCGTGGCGCGATTTTCATGATGCATGGATTGATGCAGGATGCGCAGTGTTTTTATGAGGCCGCCAGTCGTACGGGCCTGGCCTGTGTTTTGGCGCGGGCAGGTTATGACGTTTATTTGGGTGAATTACGCGGACGGCGCTTGGAAGGTCGCATATTAAAGCGCCAGGGATTTACTCTGGATCAGGCGATCAATAACGATATGAAACGCCTGGTCACCGCCATGCAAAAACGTGCCGCTGGACTGCCACAGATCTGGATTGGCCAGGGTTTGGGCTCCTTGCTTCAGGTGTGCTTTTTGGCACGCAATCCAACGGCGCTGAGTCCTTTGGCCGGCATGGTGCACTTCAGTCCTTTTCGACGCCTGATCGTTGAGTCGCGGCGCAAACACTGGTGGTTTGCCGGGTTATATGCCGGACTGCTCAAGCGGGTTTCACGCCTGCTGGGTTATGTGCCAGGCCAGCTTTTAGGTCAGGGCTACAGTAATGAAAGCCTGCCGCTGCTAAAAGGCCTGCTGGCCTGGCAAGCGGGTGAGTGGTGCGCTGAAGACGGATTTAGCTATGCTCAGGCGGTGGCTGACATTGACTGGCCGCCGGCGCTGTATTTTGCCAGCCTTTATCCCAGTTGGCGCGTGAGCGAAGCAGATGCTCGCGCATTTATGTTTGATTTAGGTGATCACAATGGCCGCCTGGTTAAACTGGGCCAGTCGGCAGGCAACCAGAAGAATTATAAATCGGACCGCTTGTGTCTCGACCAGGATGCTGAAGGGGACTACTACCCCCTGATGTTACAGTGGATCGAGCAGCAACTGGCTCAAGCGCAAATTCAGGCCGGTGTGGCCAATGACTCAACTCTATCGCAGGCTTCAAATGACTAATGTACTGATCACGGGCACCGGCCTCTACACTCCAGCACACAGCATCAGCAATGAAGAACTGGTCACCGCATTTAATCAATGGGCTGAGAACTGGAATCTGCAACAGGCCGCAGCGATTGCCGCAGGGCAGGTAGAGCCCAAGCCGCTATCCAGTGTGGCTTTTATTGAAAAAGCGTCGGGGATCAAAAGCCGGTTTGTGATGGATAAAGCAGGAGTTTTGGACCCTCAGCGCATGAAGCCCTTTTTGCCAGAAAGGTCTAATGATGAGCCCAGTATTCAAGCAGAAATGGCGGTTGTGGCCGCTCAGGAGGCATTACAGCAAGCTGGAGTGGCCGCTCATGAGGTGGATCTGATCATTCTGGCCTGCTCCAACCCTCAGCGTGCTTATCCGGCGGTGGCCATCGAAGTTCAACAGTTATTGGGGGCCGGTGGCTTTGCCTATGATATGAATGTCGCCTGTTCCAGTGCCACTTTTGGCATGCAGGCGGGCATCAGTGCGATCCAAACCGGGCAGGCGCGACGAGTTTTGATGGTGAACCCGGAAATCTGTACCGCTCATTTGAACTTCTGTGACCGGGATAGCCACTTTATTTTTGGGGATGCCTGTACCGCTGTGCTGTTGGAAGAAGCCAGTTTAGCCAAGCAGCCCAGCCAGAGTTATGAAGTGTTTGCCGCAAAGCTGGTCACTCAGTTTTCCAATAATATTCGCAACAACGCTGGTTTTTTGAATCGCTGCGATGAGTCAGGTGTCGGCGCTGTTGATAAGCTGTTTGTGCAGGAAGGCCGCAAGGTGTTCAAGGATGTCTGTCCGATGGTGGCAGAGTTGATTTTAAATACGCTGAATCAGGCTCAGGTGCCTGCGGGTGATGTGACGCGCTTGTGGTTGCATCAGGCGAATTTAAATATGAATCAGCTGATTGCACGCAAGGTACTGGGGCGTGATGCTACGGATCAAGAGGCCCCGGTGATTCTGGATCGCTACGCAAATACCAGTTCAGCCGGTTCAGTGATCGCTTTTCATCTCTACCGGGATGACCTGCAAGCGGGTGATGTCGGTGTGCTCTGCTCCTTTGGCGCTGGTTATTCTGCCGGGTGTTTGCTGCTTCGTAAGCAGGGTTAAGCGGACGTGCTTTGCCTGCAAAAAAGCCTGTGGATTGGCTTTTTGTGTGTCTTGCTGGGACTGGGTGGCTGTAGCAGTCAGCCTCGCCAGGCAGAAGCCCCCGTTGCACTGGATTCCGAGCAGTCGACCCGGGTGGCTCACCCGCAAGACCCCTTTGAAAGCTGGAATCGTCGCGTTTTTGCCTTCAATGAAGTGGCGGATCGGTATTTTATGAAACCGGTTGCACGGGGTTATCGAGCGATCACTCCGCGTTTTGTGCGGACGGGTGTGGGCAATTTCTTTTTTAACCTCCGTGAGATCCCTCACAGTGTCAATAACTTGCTGCAGGGCAAGCCGGGGCAGGCGGGTGTTGATCTGGGCCGCTTTACGGTCAATAGCACCCTAGGGCTTTTAGGGGTGCTGGATGTGGCTACACCACTGGGTCTCTCGCCCAGTCATGAGGATTTTGGTCAAACCTTGAATGTTTGGGGTGTGCCGCAGGGGCCTTATATCGTTTGGCCTTTTTTGGGCGGCCAAACATTGACCCACACCCTGGCTTTGCCGGTGGAGTATCATTTAACGCCTTTGCGAGCGCTGGATGATCAAACCACTCGTTATGCCCTGGCAGGGCTTTACGTGGTGCACTTGCGTCATGAAGTGCTGGATTTTGAGAAGCTGATTTCTGGCGATCGTTACCACTTTATCCGTGATGTCTATTTGCAACGGCGAACGCATTTGATCAATGACGGACGTATGGATGAAGACCCTTTTTTAGATGATGATTTCAGTGATTTTGACTTTGATGATGCCTTTGCAGACTGAGGCGAAAAGTCACTCGACTTTCGCCTGACTTGCCTTCGTACTTAACTCAGTCTAACGTGTGATCATGAACGGTCAAAAGCCTGAAATAAATAAGGTGTATTATGGAGCCTGAGAGGGCTGCTCTTTCGGCTGAGCAAGAGAAAATTGCTCAACTGGAGCAGGAAAATGCGGACCTTAAAACCGCCTTGGCTCTATTGCGCCAAGATCAGCAGGCCGGTTGCCTGGTGCAACAGAGCCTCTTGCCTGAAAACCCCAGTCAGCTCAATGGTTGGCACTTCGACTATTGGGTGCGCCCTTCGCTTTATTTGTCGGGTGACTTTGTGGATGCCTGGGCACCTTGCAAGGATAAAGTTCTTTTCTACTTGGCCGATGTTTCTGGGCATGGGGCCTCGTCAGCGTTTGTGACCATACTCCTCAAATACCTGTTGGTGCGCTATGCTGAACAGTATGGCTGTAGCCCAGCGGCTTTGTGTCGTCAGGTCAATCAAAGTCTGCTGAAAATAGGTTTGGAAAAGCATCTGACCCTGGTTTTAGGCTGTGTCGATGCCAAAGCACAAACCCTGACCTATACCCTGGCAGCGCATTTGCCGGCCCCGTTGGTGGTCGATGCGCAGGGACAGGTCAGCGAGCTGACTGGGAAGGGTATGCCGATCGGCCTCTTTCCTGATGCAGCCTACCAGGAGTACACTTGCGCTTTTAGTCAGCAGGCACGACTTTGCGTCGCCAGTGATGGTGTATTGGAGTTGTTATCAGGACAAGGGCTGGAAGCCCGCCAACAGGAATGGCATCGTCTGGTTGAGAAAACCAGAGGCGAAATCACGGCACTGCGTAGTCAGCTGCCCCCTGAGTCTGGCCGTTGGCCGGATGATGTGACCTTGATGACATTGACTGGTTGTTGATATGCAAACAGGAAAACTGCTGTCCGCCAAGACAGATCATGCCTATCTGTTAAAGCTGATGGGCGATGTACGCCTGACACTCTGCTGTACACTCGATAAGCTGCTGGAAAACATCTTTGTCGATCAGTCCACCACATCAATCGTGATTGATCTGTCTGAAGCGGACAACCTCGATAGCACCACCCTTGGCCTGCTGGCCAAAATTGCGATCAAAGCATCCGTCATGGGGCTGGCTCAGCCCAGTATTATTTCACCCAACCCGGATATCACCCTGCTGTTGGAGTCGATGGGATTTCGTGACTATTTTGTGATCACACCACAGCCTTTGACACGCCAGGAAGAACTGAAAGAAGTGCCTCAGCTGGCGGGAAGCGAAGCCCATGTGCGCGCCCAGGTGCTGGATGCCCACCGTACCTTGATGGCTATGAACGAGTCCAATCGCCAGGCTTTCAAGAGTGTGGTACAGGCGTTGGAAGACTGCCCACACCCCTGTTGATCGTTGTTTGATCAGAGTGGCATGATCAAGCCTGCTGAATAGCCGCTTCGAGTGAGTCCAGATCAAGGATGAAACGGCGAATTCCTTCCCCTAGTTTTTCACTGGCCATGGCGTCTTCATTCAGATTCAATCGGAACGCGGCTTCATTGATTGGCGCGGGTAGTGTGATTTGTGTTTCCTCAGGCTGCAAGACACGCTCAAGTGAGCCCTGATCAGCAGCCAGAGATGCCAGCAGTGAGGGCGCAATGGTGAGTCGGTCACACCCTGCCAGGGACTCAATTTCCTGTTGATTTCGAAAGCTGGCCCCCATCACCAGGGTCGGGTAGTGGTGCTGTTTGTAGTAGGCGTAAATGCGTTTGACTGACTGCACTCCGGGGTCTTTTTCACCACTGAAGTCAGCCTCAGGCTGCTGGGCACGATACCAGTCCAGAATACGCCCAACAAAAGGGGAGATCAGAGTGACCCCTGCATCGGCGCAGGCCTGGGCCTGAGCAAAGCCAAACAGCAGGGTCAGGTTGCAGCGGATGCCCTGTTTTTCCAGGTGTTCGGCTGCGCGGATGCCTTCCCAGGTGGCGGCCAGTTTGATCAGCAGGCGCTGAGCATCACCGCCTGCCTGTGCCACCTGATCAACCAGGCCCTGTGCGCGAGCAATGCTGGCCTGGGTGTCAAATGAAGTGCGGGCATCAACTTCAACCGACACATAACCCGGCACTTGAGCGAGCAGTTGTGCGGCAACTCGTGCGGCAAAGCAGTCATACACCGCCAGGCCAGTGTGCTGAGCTGCCTGTCTGGCCTCGCTAAGCAGCGGCAAGTAATGCGGCAGTTGAGTCGCCTGTAGCAGCAGTGAGGGGTTGGTGGTGGCGTCTTCTGGCTGGTATTGAGCGATGGCTTCAAGATCGCCGGTATCAGCAACCACCACGGTCATTTGGCGTAGTTGTTCAAGTTTATTGGTCGGGGTGTTCATGAAAAAGGCTCCAGGGTGACAGAATCAGAAGGGTCGGCGACCAGCGCCAGAGCCTGTTCAATCAGGCGGGCATCCTGGCCGGGGCGGTGAGCCTGCTCGCTTAACAGGCGGCGAAAGCGTCGAGCACCGGGCATTGCTTGAAACAAATTCATGAGCGGGCGAGTGAGGTGGGCCAAGCGATCCCCTGTGCTCAGGCGCGACTCAACATAGGGCAGGTAGCGCTTTACGACTTGATGACGCGACAACGGCGGTCGGGTGTGGGCGAAAAAACGCCGATCCACCTCAGCGAGCAGATAGGGGTTATTCCAGATCGCCCGCCCCAGCATGACCGAGTCCACCTGTTTGAGTGCCTGTTCACACTGATCCAGATCGGTCAAACCACCGTTCAGGCCAATGACAAGGTGAGGAAAAGCCTGTTTAAGTCGATAGACGCGCTCATAGTTGAGCGGAGGAATCTCTCTGTTTTCCTTGGGTGAAAGACCTTTTAACCAGGCTTTGCGCGCATGCAGAATAAAGATCTGGCACCCTGCTTCACTGACCTGTTGGACAAAGCGGGTCAGATCAGCGTCTTCGTCCTGATCATCGATGCCGATGCGACACTTGACGGTGACCGGCAGCTGGGTGGCAGCCTGCATGGCGTCAATGCACTGGGCAACCACCGCTGGTTGAGCCATCAGGCAGGCACCGATCGCATTGTTCTGCACTCGGTCACTGGGGCAGCCGACATTCAGGTTCACTTCATCATAACCCCAGGCTTCGGCCATGCGCGCGCACTCAGCCAGTGCCGATGGCTGGCTGCCGCCCAGTTGTAATGCCAGGGGGTGTTCGGCCGCAGAATAGTCCAGAAAACGGCTTGGGTGGTGACCATGAAGCAGGGCTCCAGTGGTCACCATTTCTGAGTAGAGCAGGGTTTCCTGGCTGATCAGGCGTAAAAAAGTACGATAATGCCGATCCGTGACATCCAGCATCGGAGCGACAGAAAACAGTGGATAGGGGCGCGGACCCCATGCAGAGGTTGTCATTGGATTGTGTGCCAACTACTTAAAATAAAAGGGTTCAGGTTAACTGATTGTGGCGCGTGAGAAAAGAAAAA
>SKHR01000112.1 GCA_007116865.1 Marinospirillum sp.
GGCCTGTTCTGGATGCTCAGTCGCCTGGGTCAGTTTCAGTGGTTGGCCCCCGCGGGTGATACCAGCGGGTGGCGACCCAAAACCGGGTTGATCGCCTGCTGGATGGGGCGGGTTTATTATCTGCTGGTGATTTTGTTTTTAACCCTGCCGGTTCTCAGTTTAATGCCCAGCGCCTGGCTGGGCCTGGGCTGGCACTTTCCCTGGCAGCGTTTTTTCACCGCCACAGGTTGGTCTATTCTTTTCAGTCTGGGGGCTGCCAGCTTGAGTGTGCTTTTTGCCCTGCTGTTGAGCTGGTCAGCGACACAGCGTCCGCATCCTTTTTGGAGTCGACTGATCGGCCTGGGTGCCCTGCATCATCTGGTGGTGCCCGGCATGGTCTTGTCGGTGGGTCTGTATATTTTCTTCATGGTCTGGGTGGACTGGCTGCGCTGGGGTTGGGTGGCCGTCGTGTTGTTGAATAGCCTGGTCGCTTTACCCTTTGCTTATTCGCAGCTTTACCCCGCCTTGCAACAGTATTTTGCCAACTATCGGCGTTTGAGTTTAAGTCTGAGCCTGACTGGCTGGCCGCACTGGTCGTTTGTGGTGTGGCCTTACCTGCGACCGGCTTTGCAACGGGTGGCCGGGTTGTGCTGGATTCTGGTGTTAGGTGATTTGGCGATTGTCGGGGTCTTTGATGCTCCAGCTTATACCACCCTGCCTTGGCTGATTTATGATCTGGCTGGCAGTTATCGTTTGCAAGAAGCCGCATTCGCAGCCTTGGGTTTGTTGATTCTGGCGCTGGTTTCCTTGCACTGGTTAGAAAAGGAGCGCCCCCATGCGCATTGATGAAATCGCCAGCGTGCGTTTGGATCAGGTGGAAATCAGCCGTGGCGCGGAGGTCTGGCAGCATCACCTGCAAATCGCCTCAGGCCAGATCCTGATGATCAAAGGCCCCAGTGGTTGCGGCAAAACCACCCTGCTGGAAGCGGTGGCAGGGTTTGTACCGCTGCGCGCGGGGCAGATTTGGGTGAACCGCCAGCGAATAGATCATTTGCCGGCTGAAAAACGCCCGGTTTCACTGTTATTTCAGCAGCAGAACTTCTTTGAACACCTGAGTGTGCAACAAAACCTTGCCCTGGGTTTTGATCAGGCTCGCCCCAGTGATCAGCAGTGGCAGGCAATTCATGCCGCACTGAAGGCGCTGGATGTCGAGGGGCTGCTGGATCGTCGTCCCGGCCAGTTATCCGGTGGTCAGCGTCAGCGTCTGGCACTGCTTCGCTGTGTGCTGCGACCTCGGCCTTTGGTGTTGCTGGATGAGCCGTTCAGTGCCCTTGATGATGTGCGTCGCCAGCAGGCAGCCCACTGGCTGAAGCAGCAGGTTCAAGCGACCGGTCAGGTGGTGTTTTTGGTCAGCCATCGGCAGCAGGATGCCGATGAGTTGGCGGATCAGTTGCTACTGATGTAGAGCAGGCGACGAGCTAAAATTTGCTGTATCATGCCCCGATGTTTTTTGTGCTCACCGAACAGATATAGAGTTCAACTCATGACCCGTCTTTATAACTTTTGTGCTGGCCCGGCAGCCTTGCCGGAAGCGGTTTTGCGTCGCGCACAGCAAGACTTACCCGATTGGCAGGGGCGTGGCCTCTCCGTGATGGAAATGAGCCATCGCAGTGATGATTTTGTGGCGATTGCCGAGCAGGCAGAAAGAGATTTGCGCCAACTGATGGGCATTCCAGAAAACTATAAAGTGCTTTTCATGCAGGGCGGTGCTTCCAGCCAGTTTGCCATGGTGCCCTTGAATTTAGGCGGTCGCACAGGCTCAGCTAACTATGTCTATACCGGCATCTGGGGCAAGAAGGCGCTGGCTGAAGGTCAGCGGTATTTGCCTGCGCATATTGCCGCCTCCAGTGAAGGCAACGGCTTGACCCGTGTGCCTTCGCAAAGCGAGATCCAGTTGAGTGATGACGCACTGTATCTGCACTACACCAGCAACGAAACCATCGGTGGTTTGCAGTTTCATGCGGTGCCACAAAGCCCGGTTCCACTGGTGTGTGACATGTCCTCAGACATTCTCAGCGCCCCGCTGGATGTCTCGCGTTTTGGCATCATCTACGCCGGTGCCCAGAAAAACATCGGCCCGGCAGGCCTGACTCTGGTGATCATCCGCGACGATCTGCTGGATCAAGCCAAACCCGAAACCCCCACCATGATGAACTACCGGGTGTGTGCGGATAATCAGTCCATGTATAACACGCCCCCCACCTTTGCCTGGTACCTGGCCGGACTGGTGTTTGACTGGCTGAAAAACGAAATTGGTGGGCTGGAGCAGATGGCGATCATCAACCAGCGCAAAGCCAGCAAGCTTTATCGAGCGATTGATACCAACGCCTTTTACAGCAACCCCATTGACCCTGAGCACCGCTCATTGATGAACGTGCCTTTCCGCCTGGCCGATGATCGGTTGGACAAGGACTTTCTTAAAGAATCAGAAGCAGCAGGACTGCTCAATCTGGCCGGTCACCGCAGTGTCGGTGGCATGCGTGCCAGTTTATATAATGCCGTACCCGAAGCAGCGGTCGATGCCCTGGTCGACTTCATGCAGGACTTTGCAACCCGGCGAGGATGATCCATGACTCAAGATAAGCCCAACGCCCAACTGACCGAGATACGTCAAGCCATTGACGAGATTGACCAGCAGCTTCAATTGCTGATCAACCAGCGCGCCCAAAAGGCCCAGGAAGTTGCCCAAATCAAAATCGCTGCGGAGGGTGAGGATGCCTTTTTCTACCGCCCTGAGCGGGAGGCGCAGATACTGCGTCAGGTGATGGAGCGCAATCAGGGCCCGTTATCCAATGAAGAAATTGCGCGTTTGTTTCGTGAGGTGATGTCCGCCTGCTTGGCGCTGGAACGCCCTGTTAAAGTGGCCTATTTAGGCCCGGAAGGAACCTTCACCCAGCAGGCGGCGATCAAGCATTTTGGTCACTCGGCTCAGACCCTGCCGATGGCTGCGATTGATGAAGTGTTTCGTGAAGTGGAAGCAGGCAGTGTGGATTATGGTGTGGTGCCGATTGAAAACTCCACCGAGGGTGTGATCAGCCATACCCTCGACAGCTTTATGGATTCGGGCCTGCAAATCAGCGGCGAAGTGGTACTGCGTATCCATCAGCATCTGTTGCTGGGCGAAAACACCCGTCCTGATAAAATCTCGACGATCTACTCTCATGCTTCTTCACTGGCGCAATGTCGCAAATGGCTGGATGCCCATTATCCAGGCATCGAGCGCGTGCCCATGCCCTCGAATGCTGAAGCCGCCCGCAAGGTCAAAAGTGAGTGGCACTCCGCCGCCATTGCCGGGGATATGGCAGCCGAGCTTTATGGGCTTAAGCGCCTGGCTGAAAACATTGAAGACACCCCGGATAACTCGACGCGCTTTTTGATCATTGGTCGACAAAAAGTCCCGGCCTCCGGTGATGATAAAACCTCCTTGATGGTTTCCATGCGCAACCAGCCAGGGGCGTTGCATCAAATTCTTGAGCCTTTCAACCGTCATCATATCGATATGACCCGGATTGAAAGCCGTCCCAGCCGTTCCGGTGCCTGGAACTATGTGTTCTTTATCGATTTTTCTGGCCATGTCAGCGACGAGCGGGTCGCGCCGGTGCTGAAAGAAATCGGTGAGCGTGCGGCAGATATGAAGGTTCTGGGCTCCTACCCGAAAGGAGTACTTTGATATGAGCTGTGATTTTTTCCGCCTGGCCAATTCAGGGGTTCAGGGCTTGATGCCTTACCAGCCCGGTAAACCGATTGAAGAATTGGCGCGTGAGCTGGGTTTGAATCCAGACACCATTGTCAAACTGGCAAGCAATGAAAATCCCCTGGGGCCGAGCCCTTTGGCATTGAGTGCGATCCAGCAGGCAACTCAGGATCTCACCCGTTATCCCGATGGCAGTGGCTTTCGTTTGAAGTCTGTACTGGCCGCTCAGTTGGATCTGAGCCGTCAGCAAATCACTCTGGGCAACGGCTCGAATGATCTGCTGGATCTGATCGCCCGCTGCTGGTTGGCGCCAGGGCGCAATGCTGTGTATAGCGAGTATGCCTTTGCGGTCTATCCGCTGGTGACCCAGGCAGCCGGAGCAGGGCATAAAGTGGTGCCCGCCAAAGACTGGGGGCATGATTTGCCTGCAATGGCTGAAGCCATTGATGATAAAACCTCAGTGGTGTTCATCGCCAACCCCAACAATCCCACTGGCACCTGGTTATCAGAAAAACAGATCACCGAATTCATGGATCAGGTACCGCCTGAGGTTTTGGTGGTGCTGGACGAAGCCTATTGTGAATACGTGCAGGAAAGTGTTTATCCCGACGGGGTTGAGCTGCTCAAGCGATATGAAAACCTGATCGTTTGCCGCACCTTCTCCAAAGCCTACGGGCTGGCAGCTTTGCGTGTCGGCTATAGCCTGTCATCGGCGCAGGTGGCAGAAACCCTGAACCGCGTACGTCAGCCGTTTAATGTCAACAGTCTGGCGCTTGAAGCCGCGCTGGCGGCCTACTCGGATAGCGAGTATCTGGCCCAGTCGATCACCACCAATCAAGCGGGCATGCTGCAACTGGAAACCGAGTTCCGTGCGCTGGGATTGAATTATATTCCTTCGGTGGGCAACTTTGTCTGTGTCGCCTTTGATGATGCAGAAGCGGTGAACCAGCAGCTGTTGGCTCAAGGTGTCATCGTGCGGGGCCTGCGGCCTTACCGGATGAACCAGCATCTGCGCGTCAGCATTGGTCTGCCCGAAGAAAATCAGCGCCTGATTGATGTGTTGCAGACGGTGATTTGATCGTGACTCCAGTCAACAACCTGTTGGTGATCGGGCTGGGTTTGATTGGCGGCTCGACCGCTCTGGCTGCACGTCAGGCCGGTTGGGCCAGGCACTATCTGGGCGTCGATCTGGCTTATGATGAACGTCAGGGCGCTTTGGCCCATCAGGTGGTCGATGAGGTCAGTGATTCTGTCGCCGAGCTGGTGCCGCGTGCAGATCTGATTGTGCTGGCGGTGCCGGTTTTGGCGATCGAAGGGGTCTTGCGCCAGATCCAGCCTTACCTTAAAGCCGATGCGGTCATCACGGATGTGGGCTCCTGCAAGGCCGTGGTCAAGCAAGCCGTGCATCAGGTGTTTGGTGATTTCTACCCGCGTTTTGTGCTCGGGCATCCGATTGCCGGTGCAGAAAAAAGCGGTGTGCTGGCGGCAACGCCCGACCTGTTCCAACGCCGCAAGGTGATTCTCACCCCTGAACCAGACAATGCCCCGGACGCGCTCGATCTGGTGCGGCGTTTATGGCTGGCCTGTGGTGCCGAGGTGCTGGAAATGGACGTCGAGCAGCATGATCAGGTACTGGCCCGAACCAGCCATTTGCCGCATTTGCTGGCTTTCTCACTGGTTGAAACCCTCGCCCGACGCGATGAGCGCCTGGAAATTTTTCGTTATGCCGCCGGTGGGTTTCGTGACTTCACTCGAGTGGCATCCAGTGATCCCATCATGTGGCGGGATATCTTTCTGGCTAACCGCGAGGCAACACTCGACTCGCTGGATGAATTCTTACAGGGCGTCAGCCGCCTGAAGCAGGCCATCGAACAGGCCGATGCTGAAACGCTGGTCAGCTTATTCACTCGGGCAAAATCCGCTCGGGATTACTTTACCGCTTTGCTCAATGAGACGGGTTATCAAACAATGCACAAGCAAAAGATTCATTTTGTCACTCAGCCTGGGGGCGGGCCGGTCACCGGTCAAATTCGTGTCCCCGGTGATAAGTCCATTTCTCACCGCTCAATCATGCTGGGCGCTTTGGCCGAAGGGGTGACCCGAGTCAAAGGCTTTTTGGAAGGGGAAGATGCACTTGCCACCCTGCAAACTTTTCGTGATCTGGGCGTGTTGATTGAAGGCCCGCATCACGGTGAAGTCATCATTCACGGTGTCGGCATCAATGGCCTCAAAAAGCCACAAGGGCCGCTGTATCTGGGTAACTCTGGCACCTCCATGCGGTTGCTGGCGGGTATTCTGGCAGCCCAGCCGTTTGATACCGAACTGACCGGCGATGCCTCACTGAGCAAACGCCCGATGGGCCGAGTTGCCGACCCCCTGCGCCTGATGGGTGCTCAAATTGAAACCGCTGAAGGGGGCCGTCCACCGCTGAAAATCAAAGCCAGCCAAGGCTTGAAGGCGATTGATTATGATCTGCCCATGGCCTCAGCTCAGGTGAAATCCTGCTTGCTGCTGGCCGGTTTGTGGGCCGAGGGTCAGACCTGTGTGACCGAACCCGCACCGACACGTGATCACACCGAGCGCATGCTGCAGGGGTTTGGTTATCCCGCTGAGCGCGAAGGTGCCAAAGCCTGCGTTCGTGGCGGCGGTCAATTGCGTGCCACAGCAATCGATGTGCCTTCCGATATTTCCTCAGCCACTTTTTTCATGGTCGCCGCCGCGATCAGCCCCGGCAGTGATCTGACCCTGGCGCATGTGGGCATCAACCCCACCCGTGACGGTGTGATCCATATCCTGCGCCTGATGGGGGCCGATATCACCCTGAGCAATGAGGCAGAAGTGGGCGGTGAACCCGTCGCCGATATTCGGGTGCGTTATGCGCCACTCAAAGGCATAGAAATCCCTCAAGACTTGGTGCCGCTGGCGATTGATGAGTTTCCGGCCTTGTTTGTTGCCGCCGCCTGTGCTCAGGGACAAACCCGCCTACGGGGTGCCGAAGAACTGCGAGTGAAAGAATCCGATCGCATTCAGGTCATGGCCGATGGCCTGGTAGCGCTTGGGGTTGAGTGTGTCGTGGTCGAAGATGGCATTGATATTCAAGGCAAGGGTGAAGCCCCTCAGGTTTTCGGTAGTGCAACC
>SKHR01000056.1 GCA_007116865.1 Marinospirillum sp.
CCTAAGCCTTGCATGGCTTGACCAGGTTAGGGACGCAGACGGTCCGGAATATCCGCTCCCGTTTGCTCATAGAAGCGCAATGCACCGGGATGGAAGGGAATCGGCGTAGAGGTCAAACTGAACTCAACCGTAGTGTCATTGGCCGCAGAGTGAATCGCACGCAACTCATCGACTCGCTCAAACAACACTCGAGTGATCTGGTAAGCCAGCTCATCGGGCATAGCGGCATTGACTGCCAACACGTTGGGAATGCCAATCGTCTGAACGGGTTGATCAACCCCTTCATACAAGCCTGCACGCAGGGTATAGGGTGCAAACACCGGCTCAGCCGCCATGGCTTTGGCAATTTCTTCTTCACTCAGGGAGATCACCCGGATATCGCGAGCGGTTGCCAGGCTCATGATGGAACTGGTCGGAGGGCCCACACTCCAGAAACCCGCATCGATATCACCATCACGCAGGGCATCGGCGGTTTCATTAAAGTTCAGACGTTGAGCACGAAGATCACGCAAAGTAATGCCATTGGCTTCCAGCAGGGTTCTGGCATTCACCTCGGTGCCACTACCAGGCGCACCGACCGACACCCGCTTGCCGCGCAAGTCTGCGAGCGAGTGAACGTCTGAGTTCGCCAGGGTCACCAGTTGAACGGCATTGGGATAAACTGAAGCAATCGCACGCACATCACTGACCTGACGCCGCCCTTCAAACACCCCCTGGCCGTGGTAAGCCTGATACACCGTATCGGCCAGCGCCAACGCCAAATCAGAATCCTGACGATGAATCAGGCCCATGTTCTCGACGGAAGCACCGGTCACTTCGGCCACGCCCGAGTAGCCATCAATATGGCGGCCGATCATTTCTGCCAAACCACCGCCAATGGGATAATACACACCACCCGTACCGCCAGTGGCAATTGAGATGGTTTGATTGGCCTGCGCACTGGCAGCCATCACCACTCCCAGAGAGAGTGCAGCTAAAATTTGACGCATTGTCGTTCTCCTGCTTGTTTTTATAGAACGTATATCGACTTCTGCATTAGAAGCACCTGAAAAACACTAGAGCAAAACCGTGTTTTTGACCAGTGCCATCGGTTTTTTATTCTGCCGATGATCCATTTATTATAATAAATAAACCTGAATTGCAACCTCGGTCTAGCAGCGCAAATAAAACTCAGCGCCATTTTACCTTCCCGGTCTAGACTGATACTGAGCATCATTTTTACTGATTGGCGCTTGCTTTTCCCTATTTATTATAATAAATATATTCAAAGGCAGGTTTTCGTCCACCGCAATCTTGAGGTAACCATCCATGACCCCGTTTTCCTGGCAAGATCCTTTTTTTCTAGAACAGCAGCTGACTGAAGACGAGCGCCAAGTCCGTGACGCCGCTTTAGCCTACTGCCAAGACAAACTCCAGCCACGGGTGCTTTCTGCTTTCCGTGAAGAGCGTTTTGATCGTGACATCATGAGCGAAATGGGTGAAATGGGTCTGCTGGGTGCCACCGTGGCCGAGGCCTATGGCGGCGCTGGCCTGGGTCATGTTGCTTACGGTTTGATTGCGCGCGAAGTCGAGCGCGTCGATTCCGGTTACCGCTCTGCCATGAGCGTACAGTCCTCCCTGGTCATGTATCCGATTGAGGCCTATGGCACCGAGGAGCAAAAACACAAATATCTGCCCAAACTGGCTTCAGGCGAGATGGTCGGCTGCTTTGGCCTGACCGAGCCGGACCATGGTTCTGATCCTGGCAGCATGCTGACCCGCGCAAAAAAAACCGATGGCGGTTACCTGCTCAGCGGGCAAAAAATGTGGATCACCAACAGCCCGATTGCCGATATCGCGGTGGTCTGGGCCAAGTCCGAAGCCCACGATGGCAAGATCAAGGGTTTCATTGTGGAGCGCGGCACACCCGGCTTCACCACCCCTAAGATTGAAGGTAAGGTCTCTTTGCGTGCCTCTATCACCGGGGAAATTGTGCTCGACAATGCGTTTGTACCAGAAGAAAACCTGCTACCCAATGTCAGCGGTTTGAAAGGACCTTTCGGTTGCTTGAACAAAGCCCGTTACGGCATTGCCTGGGGCGCGATGGGCGCTGCCGAATTTTGCTGGCATGCCGCACGTCAATACACCCTTGACCGCAAACAGTTTAACCGTCCACTCGCAGCCAACCAGATCATCCAGCTCAAACTGGCCAACATGCAAACCGAAATCGCCCTCGGCTTGCAGGCCGCTTTACAGGTTGGACGCCTGCTGGATACCGGCAACTGGGCACCGGAGATGATCTCACTGATCAAGCGCAACAACTGCGGCAAGGCTCTAGATATTGCCCGTATGTCACGCGACATGCATGGCGGCAACGGGGTGTCTGATGAGTACGGGGTGATCCGTCACATGGTCAACCTGGAAAGTGTCAACACCTATGAAGGCACCCATGATGTTCACGCGTTGATCCTGGGTCGCGCACAGACCGAAATACAAGCATTTTCTGCCTGATTCCCTCTGTTTGGCGGGCCTTCGGGTCCGCCTTTTTTTATCGGAGATCGCCATGGTGACCCAACCGCTGCAAGGCATTCGAGTACTCGACTTATCACGTATCCTGGCAGGCCCCTGGTCGACTCAACAGTTAGCCGACCTGGGCGCACAGGTGATCAAGATTGAACGTCCCGGCAGTGGCGATGATACCCGTCATTGGGGCCCGCCCTGGCTGGGTGACACTCAAGAGGCCGCCTACTACCTCTGTGCCAATCGAGGCAAGGAGTCAGTCGCGATTGATCTGGCCGACCCCCAGGGGCAGGCACTGCTGATTGAGCTGGTCAAGCACTGTGATGTACTGGTCGAGAACTTCAAGGTTGGTGGATTGAAGAAGTACGGACTGGACTATGCCAGTCTTAAAAAGATCAAACCGGAGCTGATCTACTGCTCGATCACCGGTTTTGGCCAAGACGGCCCCTACGCACAAAGAGCAGGTTATGACTTTATGATTCAGGGCATGGGGGGCGTGATGAGCCTGACCGGGCTTCCCGATGACCAACCCGGCGGTGGACCAATGAAAATCGGCGTGGCCTTTGCCGATATTTTCACCGGACTCTACGCCAGCAATGCCATCCTTGCGGCACTGTTTCAGCGCCAAAAAACCGGCGAGGGCGCCCATCTGGATCTGGCGTTACTCGATGTTCAGGTCGGTGTGCTCGCCAACCAGGCGTTGAACTACCTGACCTCAGGAGAAGTACCGCAGCGCCTGGGCAATGCTCATCCCAACATCGTGCCCTATCAGGCGTTTGCCACACAAGATGGTTACCTGATCCTGGCTGTCGGCAACGATGCGCAGTTCCAGCGCTTTTGCCAGGAGGCCGGTGCACCGGAGCTGGCCAGTGATGCCCGCTACACCAGCAACCGCAGCCGTGTCGAGAACCGTGAACAGCTGATTCCCTTGCTACAGCCGCTGTTGCGCCAACGCACAACCGATCAATGGCTGCAGGCACTGGAAAAGATCGGGGTGCCCTGCGGGCCGATCAACACCCTGGATCGCGTCTTTGACGATCCTCAGGTCAAACATCGGGGCATGCAGTTGACCCTGAGCCACCCGCAGGCTGGTGAAGTCCAACTGGTCAACAATCCGGTACGCATCAATGGTCAGGCGGTTCACGCCACTCAGGCCCCGCCGACTTTAGGGCAACACACCCGCGAGGTGCTTCAGTCACTGCTGGATTTGCCTGATGAGCAGTTGGAGGCACTGGCCAGCCAGGGTTGTATTCAGCTAGACCCTAGCAAACCCTCACCTGCGTGACAGGCAATCAACCCTGGCTTAGAAAGCAGAACCCCAGCCGTGGCTGGGGTTCTTTGGGTTCAGGCCAGTTCTTCCATACATTCGCGTAAAATCGCCAGGCCTTTATCCAACTGTGCGTCCGGCACCGTTAGCGGCACCAGAATCCGCACCACATTGCCGTAAAGGCCACAGGACAGCAGGATCAGACCCTTCTCACGCGCCTTGGCCAAAAGCTTGCCAGGCAGTTCACTGTCGGGTTTGCCATCGCTTTTGAACAACTCCATGGCCACCATCGCGCCCAACCCGCGCACATCACCGATGCCTTTGAAGTCTTTAGCCAGCGCCTGCAGGTAGGTCGTCATTTTTTCACCCAACTGACGACTACGCTCCAGCAGTTGCTCTTCTTCAAACACGTCCAGCACGGCCAGCGCTGCAGCACAAGCGATGGGGCTGCCCCCGTAGGTGCCACCCAGACCACCGGGCGCGATGCTGTCCATGATATGAGCCTTGCCCACGATGCCGGATAAGGGGAAACCACCGGCAATGGATTTGGCAAAGGTCGTGATGTCTGCACTCACGCCCATCTGCTCCATCGCAAAGAAGGTCCCGGTACGTCCAGCGCCGGTTTGCACCTCATCTGCAATCAGCACTATGCCATGCTGATCACACAGGGCGCGCAGAGCCGCCATAAATTCTTTCGGAGCCACATAAAAGCCCCCTTCACCCTGCACCGGCTCCAGCACGATGGCAGCGATGTCTTTCGGCTCGGCATCAAACTTGAAAATCCGCTCGATCGATGCCAATGCGTCTTCTGTGCTGACACCGTGCAATGGGCAAGGATAGAGCGCCCGATATACATCACCCGACATCAAACCCATGCCAGTCGAATAGGGGGCGATTTTGCCGGTCAATGCCAGGGTCGCCAGGGTACGGCCATGATAACCAGCACCAAAAGCGATCACACCCGTGCGCCCAGTATGTGCACGTGCGACCTTAATGGCGTTTTCTACTGCTTCCGCACCAGAGGTGAACAGGGCGGTTTTTTTCGCCTCTTTGCCCGGTGCCAGTGCATTGATTTTTTCACACACGGCAACATAGGGTTCGTAACCCATCACCATAAAGCAGGTGTGAGACAGTTTTTCCAGCTGCTCGGCAACCGCTGCTTTGACCTTGGGATGCAGGTGCCCGGTATTCAGCACCGCGATCCCCCCAGCAAAATCAATATACTCACGGCCTTCCACATCCACGACCGTGGCGTTTTCTGCCCGCTCAACAAAAACCGGATGCAGCATGCCAACCCCGGCAGCGACCGCCTGTTTTTTCCGCTCAATCAAAGACTCATTGGTTTTACTCATCACTGACTCCATCATTAGGCCCAGCCACGCATCACAGCTGGACAGTTTTTCAGACACCTAGGCACAGGTATTTCATTTCTAAGTATTCTTCAATACCGTGGGCGGAACCTTCACGCCCTAAACCAGACGACTTGATGCCACCAAAGGGCGCGATCTCGGTTGAAATCACCCCTGTATTGATGCCCACCATGCCATACTCCAAGGCTTCTGCCACCTTCCAGACCCGGCTTAAGTCACGCGCATAAAAGTAGGCCGCCAGCCCATACTCGGTATCATTGGCCTGAGCGATCACTTCGGCTTCATCCTCAAAGCGAAACAGGGGGGCCAGAGGGCCAAAGGTTTCCTCGCGCGCCACTCGCATCTGTGCATGCGCCCCGGTGATCACCGTCGGCTCAAAAAAGGTCGCACCCAATGCGTGACGTTGACCACCCTGCAGCACTTGGCCGCCTTTTTCAATGGCGTCCTGCAAATGGCTTTCGACTTTTTCCAGTGCCTGCGGGTTGATCAACGGCCCGGTGGTGACCCCTTCATCCAGGCCATTACCGACTTTCAGCTGCGCAACCGCTGCCGCAAATTTCTGCGCAAAGGCCTCGTAAACTCCGGCCTGCACGTAAATACGATTGGCGCAGACGCAGGTCTGACCGGCATTGCGATATTTGGAAATGATCGCCCCTTCAACCGCCGCATCCAGATCGGCATCATCAAACACGATGAAAGGCGCATTGCCACCCAGCTCCAACGAGAGTTTTTTCAAGGTTGGTGCACAGGCCTGCATCAGATGAATGCCCACCTGAGTCGATCCCGTGAAGGACAGCTTGCGAACCACCGGGCTGGCGGTCAATACCTCACCCACCCGGCGCGCATCATCAACATCGGCGGGCAGCACATTGAGCACCCCCGCAGGAATTCCAGCTTGCTCCGCCAGATGAGCCAGCGCCAAAGCCGACAAGGGGGTCTGGGGAGCGGGTTTGAGCACCAGGGTGCATCCCGCCGCCAGGGCTGGCGCGGCTTTACGGGTGATCATCGCCGAGGGGAAATTCCAGGGGGTGATCGCGGCCACCACCCCGATCGGCTGCTTGATCACCAGAATGCGCTTGTCCGGCTGATGACCCGGCAGGACCTCACCATTGACCCGTTTGGCCTGCTCGGCATACCACTCAACAAAAGAGGCAGCATAAGCGATTTCACCTCGGGCCTCGGCCAGGGGTTTGCCCTGCTCTTGCGTCATCAAACGCGCCAGCGCCTCCTGATTTTCCATCATCAACTGAAACCAGCGATAGAGTCGTTGACTACGCTCCTTGGCCGTCAGCGCCTGCCAGCCGGGTAGAGCGGCTTCAGCAGCAGCGATCGCTTGCCGGGTTTCCACCTCACCCACGCTGGCCACCTCAGCCAGGCACTCACCATTGGCCGGGTTGATGATCGGCGTGGTTTTGCCATTACTGGCATCCACCCAGCGCCCCTGAATATAGGCTTGGGAAAAAATCAATGCTTGGTCGTTCACAGATTCACCTTGATTGCGGGTTTTTTAAGCAATTTGTGCTTTCAGTTTTTCATTGCGCCGCCGCAGCCACTCCATCACTAACAGCAGGAGCACTGACAGCAGAATCAGGATGGTCGCCATGGCCGCGATCGCCGGGCTGATATTTTCACGAATACCGGAAAACATCTGCATCGGCAGGGTGCGCTCCGAGGGGCTGGCAATAAACAGCGCCACGACCACTTCATCAAAAGA
>SKHR01000226.1 GCA_007116865.1 Marinospirillum sp.
CGATTCCAGACTGTCAGCGCAAAACCTGCCTCAAGCAGGCGCTGGGACATAGGTAGCCCCATCAGGCCGGTGCCAATAAATCCCAGGTTGGGTTGTACTTGTGTCATCGCTTTAGTGCTCAAAATTCTGTGGATTCAGGTAAAACGGAAACATGGTCACGCGAAACGCGGGGAAGCAATCCGGTGAGCAGGGTGTAGCTGATCGTGTCGCAGTGCTGGGCCACCTCATTGACGGCTAGATGCTGCCCCCAAAGCTCGACTGGATCACCGGCCTGGGCGCTGGGCACCTGAGTCAGATCAACGGTGAGTAGATCCATGGAAACCCGACCCGCCAGCGGGACTTTTTGCCCTCGAATCCATACCGGGGTGCCTTCTTTAGCCTGGCGCGGATATCCATCACCATAACCACAGGCCACCACACCGATGCGGGTTGGCTGGGTTGCGATAAAACGCCCGCCATATCCCACGGCCTCGCCAGCGGCGATTTCTCGGACGCTGATCAGGCGGGAGGTCAGTTGCATCACTGGACGCAGAGCCTGGGTTTTAGGGTGTTCCAGGGGCAGCGGTGATGCACCATATAAAAGAATTCCTGGGCGTGTCCAATCCTGGTGTGTGGTCGGCCAGTGCATGATGCCTGCCGAGTTCGCCAGACTTTTCGGGTAGTGGGCGATGGCTGGATGTTGCAGCAGGGTTGAACACTGCTGGGTGGTCATGGGCTGATCCAGTTCATCGGCACGGGCCAGATGGGTCATCAAGGTCAAAGAAGGCCGGGCAAGTTGCTGAGTGAGTGTTTGGATCACTGAATCTAGCGCTTGAGGCTCAAAGCCCAAACGGTGCATGCCGGTATCCACTTTCAACCAGATCGGCGGCAGGTTTTGAACCCCTTGGGCCTGACAAAAGGCCATCAAGTCACGCAACTGCCAGTGACTATGAATCACCATCCAGTAACCCCGAGCCAGAATCAGGGGCAATTCCTCAGCACTGAAAAAACCTTCCAGCAAAAGAATAGGGCGCTGGATGCCAGCCTGATAGAGGGTTTCTGCTTCTTCAATGCAGGCCACAGCAAAAGCTGGTGCCAGATCCTGTAACGCCTGGGCTGCTTGAACAGCGCCGTGGCCATAGGCATCCGCTTTTATCACAGCCAGCGTTTGGGCACTTGCAGACCAATGCTGGGCCAACTGATAATTGTGGCGCAGTGCATCGAGGCTGATTTGTGCGGTTAAAGGTCTGGCCATGCTTGCTGATTCCAATCTAGAGGTTGTTCTATGCTCATGTCGCCGATCATTGGTCACCGTGGAGCCAGAGGGCTGGCCGCAGAAAATACCTTGGCATCCATCCGTCTGGCCGCTGCCAGTGGTGTCCAATGGATCGAGTTGGATGTGACACTGACCTACGATCAGGTGCCTATTCTGTTTCATGACGCGGATTTGAACAAGCTCAGTAATGCACGCGGTCTGCTGGCTAAAAAACGCTGGCAGGATTTACAGCGGGTGCGGGTATATTCTCCGCGGGGTTCTCGGCAGCCATCCCAACCGATGACGCATCTGGCCGAGGCGGTGGCTCTGATGGCTGAACTCGGCTTGGGGCTGAACATGGAAATCAAGCCTTCACTCAAAGGCCAGGGGCCTGAAACGCTGATGAAGGCCATGGAATGCCTTAAAACGCTGCCGGGCTTGCCTTTGGTGATTTCCAGCTTTGATCAACGCACATTGCAAGCCGCACAGCAGCTTTGGCCAACAATCCCTCGTTTGATGTTATGGCAGCGCCTGCCGAGCGACTGGGCCGATTCAGCCACACGTTTGGCCGTGCATGGGGTCGGGCTGGATCAGCGCCATCTGCGGCCTGCTCAGGTGGCGGTGTTGCGCGCTCAAGGCAGGGAAGTCTATGTTTATACCGTTAATTCGATCAAAAAAGCTCGCCAACTCATGGCCTGGGGCGTGCAAGGGGTGTTCACTGATCACCCCAATCAATTGATTCAGGCCGGGCTGTTGGGTTCGTCGGTGCGCTTGCCTTTTGCCTGATCCGCTTGAATCAGGTACTGAGTTAACGGCGCATGCAAAGCCGGGGTGGTGATCACCCAGTCGCGAGTATCCAGATAAAAAGGGGTGTGGGGGTCCGGGTAGAGGTGACTCAAACGGGCACCGGCTTCTTCGGCAATCAATACTGCAGCGGCAAAGTCCCACAGGCTGAGGCTTTCATAATAACCATCCAGTGAGCCATCGGCGACGTGACAGATATCCAGCGCGGCCGAACCACAGCGTCGCACATCCTGGCAATGCGGCAACACCTGGCTCAGGCGTTGAATCAAGGGGGCCAGTTGTGTTTTATCGTAGGGGAAGCCGGTCGCAATCAGCGCAGCCCGAAAATCGGTCAGGCCGCTGACCTGGATCGGCTGGTCGTTACACAGGGCACCCTGTCCGCGAATGGCTGTGAAGGTTTCTTTAAGAAAAGGACTGTGCACTACACCGAGCAGCGGCTGGCCCTGGCTGTAAAATGCCAGCGAGATCGCCACATGGGGCTGACCGTGGGCAAAATTGACCGTGCCATCAATCGGATCCAGTATCCAAACGCCTGCGCCTTGGGCGACCTGCTCGGTTTGCTGATAGTTTTCTTCGCTCAGTAGTTGGTCTTCCGGGTAGGCCTGCATCAATGACTGGCATACCCAGTCATCAATCTGCTGATCCGTTGTGGTCACCAGCTCATGATGATCCTTGTAGGCCTGCTCAAACTGCTGGGTCTGTCGCGCTTGCTGCATGCGCTGACCGGCTTGTTTGGCAAGGTGAATGGCTGTTTTTAGACGCAATTCCAACTGGGCTAAAGAGAACTGAGACATGAGATGATCTGAAATTCAGGTTGACTTGTGTGTGTGCCAGAGTAGCATTTTGGCTGACTTAAAAAAACGCAGGCAAGCACATGGATATTAAAGTTTCTTCAGGGTTGGGCTGGTTTTTCGGTTGCTCCTTGATTCTGGTGGGTTTTTGGTTAACGGGTTTTTATTTTCTCACCGGGGCAGCACTGGCCCTGACCGGCTTTTTATGGTGGCCACCCAGCCGTGAAAAAATCATTGAACACCTGGGGTTGCCTCGCATGCCGGTATTGCACGCAGCGATCACCATTTGTTTATTGGTGGTGGCACTCTTTGCATTTATTGGCCGTTATTCGGCACAACTTGAAGCGCAAGCGGTCGAAGCTGGTTATCCCAGTGTGGAAGCGATGCTTGAATCGCGCCGCGCATCAACCACCCAAGAATGAGGTTCGTGTTTGAATGAAGTACCCAAGCTGTAAAACCCTCGGGACGGCCCTTTTATTGGCAACCCTGGGACTGACACCCGCTGTGGCCAGTGATCAGGCGCAACTGGCTCAAGCGGTTGAAGCGCGCATTGAGCGTTTTGATGAAATCGACCGCCTGTTCAAGTCCATGCGCTTTAGGGTGGTGACCCCCCGTCATCAAGATCTGGAGGCGGCTTATGAGTACGCTCAAGCCATGAGTCAGCAAACCCAGGGGCTGGTAGAATTGTTTGATCATCCTTCAGATCGCAGTCAGTTCCGGTTCAGTAAAGCACGGCCCAGTATCTGGCAGAACAAGTCTGACTTTGATGCACAAATGCTGCAGATGCAGCAGCAGTTTCAGCAACTGGAAGACTTAATTGCTGCCCAGGATGTTGATGCAGCGGAGCGTCTGATTGATCAGACAGCACGCAGCTGTCGCGCCTGCCACAACAGCTACCGTTTTCGTTGAATAGCTATTAACCACACAGGATTTCCTCATGTCTGAAGCTCGTTATGATTTTGATTTGCTAGTGATCGGTGCAGGCTCTGGCGGTGTTCGTGCTGCCCGGATGTCAGCGGCACAGGGGGTGAAGGTTGGCATCATTGAAGATCGCTACTGGGGCGGTACCTGCGTCAACGTTGGCTGTGTGCCGAAAAAGCTCTATTCCTACGCAGCGCACTTTGCAGAGGATTTTAAGGATGCTCAGGGTTATGGCTGGCAAATCCCTGGTGAACCCACCCTGGACTGGCCGAAACTTCGAGATCGTCGTGCAGCGGAGATTCAGCGGCTCAACCAGGTTTACAACCAGTTGCTGGATAACAGTGGGGTGACCCGTATTCATGGGCGTGGCCAGTTGCAGGGGCCTCACTCGGTGATGGTTGGAGAGGCGACCTATACCGCTGAGCGCATCCTGATTGCGACCGGTTCCTGGCCTTATGTACCTGAATTTCCTGGCTCGGAGCACTGCCTGACTTCAAATGAAATTTTTGACCTTGCCCAGTTTCCTAAGCGTTTTCTGGTTTATGGTGGTGGTTACATTGCGGTTGAATTCGCCTCTATTTTCAATGGTCTGGGCGCAGAAACCACACTGATTTATCGGGGTGACAAGATCCTGCGTGGTTTTGACGAAGAAGTGCGTACTTTTGTGCAATCAGAAATTCGTGAGCAGGGCATTCATTGTTTGACCGGGCGGGAAATCCTGCGCATCGACCAGGATCGCGGAGCCCTGGCGGTGACCCTGAACGATGGCCGCACCGTTCATGTGGATGCGGTGCTCAGCGCCACGGGGCGGCGTGGCAATGTGGACGGCCTGGGCCTGGAAAAGGTGGGTCTTTCAACCAATGCGGCTGGAGAAATCCCCATTGATGCCAACTACTGCACCAAGGTGCCGAGCATCTATGCACTGGGTGATGTCACTGGTGGCCCACAGCTCACACCGGTTGCACTGGCAGAGGCGATGACCCTGGTGCACAACCTCTACAGCGAAGAAGATAACCGGGTGCTGGACTATGCCAATATTCCCACCGCCGTGTTTTGTCATCCAAACATTGGTACGGTTGGCATGAGCGAAGAAACGGCGCGTAAGGCCTGCAAAAAAATCCGCGTTTATTCAACCAGCTTTCGGCCCATGCGCAACACCTTGGCGGATAACCCCGGTCGCTGCCTGATGAAGCTGATCGTGGACGATGCCAGTGACAAGGTGGTTGGTTGCCATGTGGTGGGGCCGGATGCCGGTGAAATCGTTCAAGGAATCGGTATCGCGGTCAAAGCCGGACTCACCAAAGCGGACTTTGATGCCACCATTGGCATTCATCCGACCTCGGCAGAAGAGCTGGTCACCCTGCGGACTGTGACGCGCAATTAATCCCTCGGCCAATGGCTGGATTCAGGCCTTTTTGCCATGGCTTGAATCCGGTCTGCGGCCAAAAAAACTTCAAATAAACACTAACTATTTGATTGTTAAGATAATAATTGCTATTTCTTGGGTGTTTTTCCGGTCGGCACCTTTGACATATGCGCTCAGTCTGTTAGGCTAAAAAGATCTAAAGCAGACAACTGACACGGAATGGATATTAAAAACCCTTTGATTCGCCCCCCTGTTGCTGATGATGGTTATCCCATCTACACACTCATAAAAAACAGTCCACCTTTGGATCTGAACTCTGCCTATCTGTACCTGCTGCAATCGACTTATTTTTCACAAACCTGTGCGGTTGCTGAGGTCAATGAAGCAGTGGCCGGGTTTTTATCTGGTTTTATCAAACCGACCGCCCCAGACACTTTTTTCCTGTGGCAGGTCGCCGTGGGTGAAAACCTGCGTGGCCAGGGCATGGCCAGAAAACTCCTCAACTGGATTCTAGAACAACCGGCCTGTCGTGAGGTTCGTTATCTGGAAACCACCATCACCCCCGACAATGCCGCCTCCTGGGCTTTGTTTCAGGCTTTTGCCCGAGATCGCCAGGCGCCACTCAACGATGAGGTGCTATTTTCTAAACAGCAGCTCGGTGGTAGCCACGAACCGGAAGTGCTGGTTCGTATCGGCCCTTTCAACGTGGGTTGATTACACGCTCGCCCACCCATCTTAAGATCAATCCAACATAGGTAAAAAACCATGACTGATGAGATCAATGTCAATTCAGAATCACTGGAGCGTCTAGAGTCCGAAGTGCGCACCTACAGCCGCTCGTTTCCGACTGTGTTTAAACGTGCACGCGGCGCACGTCTTTACGATGAATATGATCGCGAATATATCGACTTCCTGGCCGGTGCCGGAACGCTCAACTACGGCCACAATAATCCCAAAATGAAAAAAGTGGTGATGGATTATATGATGGACGATGGCATCACCCATGGCCTGGATATGTGGACGGTGGCCAAACGTGAGTTTTTAGAAACGCTGGATGAGGTGATCTTCAAGCCTCGCGGTCTTGAGTACACGGTTCAGTTCTGTGGCCCAACGGGCACCAATGCGGTTGAAGCGGCACTGCGCATTGCGCGTAATGCGACGGGTCGCACCAACGTGGTTGCCTTTACCAATGCCTTTCATGGCGTCACTCTGGGCGCACTGGCGGCAACCGCGAACAGTAAGTTCCGCCATGCGGCAGCCATGCCCACTCAGGGCGTTTCCTTCCTGCCTTACTGCGGTTATATGGAAGGCGACTCTTCCAGCCTAGCGTACCTTGAAAAAACCCTCACCGACAACTCAAGTGGTGTCGATTATCCTGCCGCCATTTTGCTTGAGACGGTGCAGGGCGAGGGGGGTATCAATGTCGCCTCTGACGCCTGGCTGCAGGGCATTGAAAAAATCTGTAAAAAACATGGCATTCTGCTGATCATTGATGATATCCAGTCAGGTTGTGGTCGCACCGGCAAGTACTTTAGTTTTGAGCAGGCCGGTGTTGTTCCCGACATCATCACAACATCTAAGTCCCTCTCTGGTTATGGCTTGCCTTTTGCGGCCGTCTTCATGCGACCAGACCTGGATCAGTGGAAACCAGGTGAATATAACGGTACTTTCCGGGGCAACAACCTGGCCTTTGTGACCGCTACAGCGGCAATACGTGAATATTGGAC
>SKHR01000233.1 GCA_007116865.1 Marinospirillum sp.
CGGCTGGCAATCGCATCGGGCGAGAAGCCACCAAACACCACCGAGTGCACTGCACCCAGACGAGCACAAGCGAGCATAGCAACCGCCGCTTCAGGCACCATGGGCATGTACAGGGTGACCACATCGCCTTTTTTAACACCGAGCTTTTTCAGGCCGTTGGCGAAACGACACACGTCATGGTAAAGCTCACGATAGGTAATTTTTTTATCTTCGTTGGGATCATCGCCTTCCCAGATGATCGCGACCTGATCACCCCGCGTAGCCAGATGGCGATCCAGACAGTTGACAGAGGCATTCAGGGTGCCATCTTCATACCAGCGAATATCAACATTGTGAGGGTCAAAGCTGGTGTTTTTAACACGGGTATAGGGCTTGATCCAGTCGATGCGCTTGCCTTGTTCGCCCCAAAAGGCTTCTGGATCGTCAATCGATGCCTGGTACATGGTTTGATATTTTTCTTTATTGATCCATGCACTGGCTGCCAGCTCTGCACTGACAGGATAAATTTTCTGCTGTTCGCTCATCAGACTTGCCTCTGTGTCTGGGTGGATTTGTTTTTATCGTCATATCACAAAGTGATCGGCTGGCAGTGGGGTCAACTGATTGAAAATCCATCAGCTGACATTTCAAAGCAAGCGGTATCACTTGAAAGCCCGATTAGTTAAACACGGAGAAAGGCGGCCATAACATTAGACCTTGGTAGAAGCAAAAAATCTTTATTTTTCAGCATGTTGAATCGAGTGACCCGGAAGTCACAAAACTCATCCTGAGGATTCTCTAAAAAACCTTAAGGGTGACTGGCAAGCCAGACAGAGATAGCCCTGACCCTTTTCAACTCGCCGGTGGCGTCGAATAGTCAGGCGATGAATTCGATCTGGACAGCCGCACTGATAGAGATAGTTTTCTTTGGCTGCTCGCTGCACATCAAATGCATGGGTTCTTTTTGCCTCCAGCGCAAAAACCTGGGTCATGACCTGCTGCCATTCACGCCCATGGGGGCGAACGCGGCGACCACAAATCTGCCAGGTGATCAAATGCGCCACTTCATGCGGAATGACCTGGTCGAGGAAGGCCTCAGGGTTCTCCTGGTAGAGCAAGGCGTTAAAGCGCAATCGATTGCGCCCGGCCTCGGCGACACCCGCTGCACGTCCACGCAAATTCACCCGTATCTCTGGACGTGGAAAGGCTTTAAGATAAAACTGCTCTGCCTGTTGATAACAGGACTCCACACGCTGGTGAAGCGCATCACATAACTCACTGGAAAGAGCCATCAACTCAACCGTTGTTTCATTTTACTCGTTGCTGCAGACCAGGGTCTGCCGCCAATCTGGATCAGGAGTCTAGCATGCAAGACCCGCAAACCCTACCACTCACGCCTTTGGATGATGCAGCACTGCAGGCATTAGACACGCTGCTAGAAAATCTCAGCGAACGTGACGAGGAGGCACCCAATCTGTGGATGGCCTGTGGTTATATCACCGCCTTATGTCTGGTTCCTGGCGAGCACTGGCCCAAAAACTGGACCACCGATCTTTTGGGCGAAGCGGCCACGGATAGTGAGTGCAGTGATTTTGTTGGACTGGTCAAACCGGCATTAGCCGCCATCCAGCAGGGGCTGTACCTGGGGCAAGGCATCGACCTTCCTTTTGATCCAGAAGCCACCGATGATCTCGATCTGGCCAGCGACTGGTGTTGTGGTTTCATGCTCAGTGTGTTCAATCTGCCGCTGCAAGATGCCGACAGCCTGGCAGAACTCCTGCTACCACTGATGGCCTTGTCTGGTTTGTTTGAGGATGAGGCCGAGGTCGCCGAACTCATGGACAACGAATCCCTGATGCAAAGCTTCGCGGCACAACTGCCTGAGCTCTTACTGGATATCTACTGCCAACTGAACGCACCGGAAGAAAAACCGCAAGCCCCTAGTTCAAAGCGAAAAACCCGTCGCGCCGGTCGCACTTAACCCAGTCGTTTGAGCAGGGCATCCAACAAGCCGCCAAGCCAGGTTTTCAGCTTGAGCGGCCAGGGTCTCGCCGCCCACAAGCGAGCATCAACCCACAGGCTGTGGGCGCGGGTTTCCTCACACCAGATCAGTGCCTGCTGCGCCAAGCCCGCATCATCGACCTCCTGATTGGCTTCTAGATTCCAGCGCAACCCCCAGTGGTCAAAATTACAGGAGCCCACCGAAACCCAGTCATCACACACACTGACCTTGGCATGAATGAAACGTGGCTGATATTCGTAAATATTGATCCCGGCTCTTAACAGTCGCGCATAGTAGCGCTGACCGGCATAACGCACCCAGGGGTGGTCCATGGTCGGCCCCGGCAACAACAGATGCACCTCCACCCCTCTGGCTGCGGCCTGACGCAAAGCCCGACGCAACTGGCGGGTCGGCGCAAAGTAAGGGGTGCTCAGCCAGATGTGTCGCTGCGCCTGGTTGATCCGCCGAATCAATGACCAGTTCAGCCCGTGCAACCACAGCCCCTGACCATGCGCGACCCGCCCAGCCATCCCCGGAGCGGCAGAAAGACGGTTGGCCTGAGGGGCAGGCAAAGGGGAACCCTTGGAGGCGACCCAGGCAGCGACAAATAAATCACGCCAATCCTGTACACACCCCCCTTGCAGGCGCAACACCACTTCATGCCAGCTCAAGGCGGGGTGATCATAATCATCACTCAAACCAAAGCCCCCGACAAAAGCCAGCTGGTCATCAATCAAAAGCAGCTTGCGGTGATTGCGCATCAGGTTCTGGGTGAGTTTGCGCCAGTGCAGGGGATTAAAAAAACGCAGCTCAACACCAGCCTGTTCCAGGGCTTCACGCTCAGCCCGCTGCAGACCCGACGCACCAAAGCCGTCCAGCAACACACACACACGAACGCCACGATTTGAGGCGGCTTTCAGGTGTTCAATCCACTGAGCAGTTTGCCTGCCGCTTTCAACCAGATACACTTCCAACAAAATACTTTGCTGCGCCTGATCGATTGCACTGAGCATGTGTGGAAAAAAATGCGGTCCATCAACCAGCCAGGCCACTTGATTGTCCGTATGCCAGGAATAATGCTTGCCCATGTTTGCGAAACTTTCCCGAGGGTTGACCTATCCACTGCGATTGATGGCACGCTTAGCGCTCAAGCCACTCACCCGCCTGCACCTCACCCATCCAGCACCCGAGTTGCAGGATAACCGGGCAGTTTTTTATCTCTTGCCACGCCCCAGCCTGACCGAAGAGCTTTTATTACAACGCCTCACCCAGCAGGTTGGTCTGCCTGGACTGCAGGCCCTGAGCATCGGTGAGGCACCGCCCAGGCAAAACCTGATTTTTCTGGAAAAACCGCCCGCCCCCTGCCTGGCCTACCGTGGCCCGCAGATGACCGGAGATCTGGAATCCCTTTGGCAAGGGATCGAAAACCACCCCGAGGCTGAATTCTGCGTGATCCCGGTCAGTTTCTTCTGGGGTCGGGCACCCAGCCGTGAGGCTTCCCTGCTCAAGCTTATCACAGCCGACACCTGGGCATGGATGGGGCGCTTACAGCGTGTATTTGCCCTGCTGCTGCACGGACGTCAGATCTGGGTTGAATTTGGTCCGGTGATTCACCCGGAGATGATTGTATCCCGATCACAGCTGGCACATCAGGGCCACCACTTTGCCACCCAAAAAAGCCAGCGTCTGTTACAGCGTTACTTTCGTCGTGTGCGCTCACGTACCCTGGGCCCAGACCTCTCACATCGACGCACCCAGGTTAAAAGCCTGATGGCCTCACCGGCGATTCAGCAGGCAATCAAACAGGCCAGCACGCAAATGCCTCCTCAAAAAGCCAAAGACCAGGCGCTCAAATACATCAACGAAATTGCTTCCAACGTTTCCTATCCCGTGCTGCTGATTCTGGATCGCCTGCTGAGCCAGTTATGGAATCGCCTATATGATGGCGTTCGAGTGCATGGCCTGGAGGCAATACGCGAAAAAGCCGGCCAACACACCCTGGTTTATCTGCCTTGTCATCGCAGTCATATTGACTACCTGCTGCTGTCTTACGTGCTGTTTAAACAGGGGCTGATGCCCCCGCATATCGCAGCCGGGGTGAATCTGAACATGCCCCTGATCGGGCCTTTTTTGCGCCGAGGCGGTGCTTTCTTCATGCGTCGACGTTTTAAAGACAACCCCTTGTACAGCCAGGTTTTCAATGAATATCTTTATCGCTTGCTCAGTCAGGGGCATCCGGTCGAATTCTTTATTGAAGGAGGGCGTTCACGCACCGGCCGCACCCTGCCACCAAAAACTGGCCTGCTGGCAATGGTGCTCAAGGCCGCTCAGCGTGGCACCCGCAAACCCCTGCTCTTTGTGCCGGTGTATATCGGTTATGAAAAGGTACTGGAAGGCGCGACCTATCTGGGTGAGTTGCAAGGCAAACAAAAGAAAAAAGAATCACCCCTGGATTTGCTGCGGGTCATCAAAAACCTGCGCCAACCCTTTGGCCTGGTCGATGTCTGTTTCGGTGAGAGCTTCACCCTCACTCAAAAACAGCTCCACACAACCGATGAAACCGAGTTTCGCCAGTGTGTGGATCAGGTCGCACAAGACATCGTTCAAGGCATCAATCAGGCAGCCAACCTGAATCGCGTTAATCTGGTCGCTCTGGCCCTGTTGGCCAGCAGTCATCGTGCGCTGGAAAAAGAAACCCTGATTTCACAGCTGGAGATTTTGGCTGCTTTGGCCGCCATGGTCGGAGACACCCGCCAGCCACCTGGAAAACCGGAGGAGTGGATCGCTGCCTGCGAACATCTCGGTTTCATTGAAAAAGTCAGCCATCCGATGGGCGACATTTATCGCTGCGATGAGCGTCAGGGTGTGTTGCTCACCTACTATCGAAACAATCTTCTCCATAAGTTTGCGCTGCAAAGCCTGGCGGCCTTTCTTTTCATTAACCAAACCCAGCTGGAACCATCACGCCTTGAACTGCAAGCGATCAGTGTGTTTCCACTACTTGCAGATGAGTTGATGCTCAACTGGAAGCCCGCCGACTTCAGCCGTCAGCTAGAAATCACCCTGCGCCAGTTAGCGCAACTCGGACTGGTTTTTCAGGATGAAAAAGGCCTATGGCATGCGTGTTTGGAAGACCCCGCCGCACTGGTGCGCTTACGTCTGCTGGGCCAACTGGTTCAGCCCGCACTGGAAAGAGTCTACTTGCTATTGGCACTGCTGGAGCATCAAGGCAGCGAACAGGTCGACAAAGCCCATCTGATCCAACAAACCTGTCAGTTGGCGCAGCGCCTGACCCTGCTGCAGGGCATGAACTCACCTGAATTCTCCGATCAGCGCTTATTTGATCAAGCCGTTGATCGCCTGGTGGATCTCGGCTGGTTAAAGGTCAATGCGGCGGGATTACTGGGATACGATGAACAGCTGATACAGGCTATGCGCCAGGGGCGACGTTTGTTTGATCCTCAACTGCGTAGCCGGCTGCTCAGTTTGACCGAGCAGCCGATGAATCCAATCAACGAAGAAAAGGATCCGACATGACATCCTCTAAACCTTCAGAGCGACGGGTCCGACCAGGCTGCTGCATTGGATCAGTACGCAGCCCTTCCAGGTTACTGCTGCCAAAAAAGTTGGTTGAGCGCACACGTACACGGATGGTTTGCTCCGGCGCACCGGCAAATTGCAGGGTCAGATTGTAGCGGCTACCGGGACGCAATGCCTGCTGCAGGTCATTCAGAACTAAGAAGCTGGTGCCCATATCCAATGAAACCGGCAAATAGGATGGCAGTTGAACCTGTTCAACGGAAACCACACCCCACTCCCCTTCTTGCAATTGAGAGGCATGGATAGAAACCGATCCTGCGGCCTCACTGCGAGCACTTAACAAACGGTCGGTCGACTGACCCAGGTTTGTTAAAACCATATACACAGGCACTTTATTCACCCCGGCTGGCATCGCCGGCGACCAAGCATCGTGAATTTGAATTTCGGCCCAAGCCGCTTGTGCCCAGAATAAAACCATTACCGCAGCCAGACGCTGACCCCAAGTTTTCATGCCCTTTCTCCTGAATACAATAAAATTGACTGCTAAACGGGCTTATTGCACACCAAAAAGGCTTTCATTGCCACTCGACTTAAGCCTGAACCACAAAAAAGCCGGATTCAGTGTGACTGATCAGTCATCGGCGCTGAGTTTTTTTAACGCATAAACATCAAAACGATTGGCCTGGCCCTGCAAGGAAAAGCTCGGTGCCTGCTGGTTGAGGTAAGGCGCCTTTTTGGGGCGCTTGACCACCACCCGATGGCTGGCCAAAGTCAGCGCCAAGGGCAGAAGTGCATCGGCATCCTGATCCTGACCGATCAGATCACGAAAGTATGCCATGCCTTTTTTAACCTGAGCAGTTTGCCGGGTTTCGGGAAACATCGGATCCAGATAAACCACCTGGGGCACCGGACGTCCGCTGGCAGGCCAGTCACGCATCCATTGGGCCGCCTCTGCGTGAACCAGTTGCAGGTTAGACACCCAATCCAGTTGACTGGCGCGCTGCAGGGCATCGGTGACCAAAGCGGCCACCCAGGGATGCCGCTCAGCTGCAACCAGGGAGCAGCCCAGACTGGCCAGGATCAAGGCATCGGTTGCCAGCCCGGTGGTCGCATCAAAAATACTGGGGCGGATGCCTGGCTTCAAGCCACAGGCCTTGGCAACCGCCTGCCCGGCTCCCCCACCTTGATGCAAACGATGCGCCAGCGCACCGTTCAACAGATCAATACGCA
>SKHR01000158.1 GCA_007116865.1 Marinospirillum sp.
GGCGTTTAGCGGCAGGCACCCCAATGGTTGGGCAAACCGAGTTTCTGGTCGCCCTGGCAGGCGTTGCCATGATCATGGAACTGACTCGCCGCGTCGCGGGCATGGCCTTGATCGTGATCACCGCAGTTTTCCTGGCCTATGCCTTTGCCGGCCCTTATCTGCCTGGCATTTTGGAGCACCGGGGTTATTCGCTGCAGCGCTTCTTCACTTACATCTATACCGATAACGGGATTCTTGGCCCAACCACGGCGGTTTCCTCGACCTATATCATTCTGTTCATCACCTTTGCTGCCTTCTTGCAGGCCTCTCGCGTGGGTGATTATTTTGTGAACTTTGCTTTTGCCGCTGCCGGGCGTGCACGTGGCGGCCCGGCAAAAGTAGCGGTATTTGCGTCTGGTTTGATGGGCATGATCAACGGCACCTCTGCGGGCAACGTGGTGGCGACCGGTAGTTTGACCATTCCCTTGATGAAAAAAGTGGGCTACCACCCACGCAGTGCGGGGGGTATTGAAGCCGCTGCCTCGACGGGTGGACAGATCGTCCCACCCATTATGGGTGCGGGTGCTTTCATCATGGCGGAGATCACGGGCATTCCTTACACCGAGATTGCGGTGGCTGCGCTGATTCCTGCGGCACTTTACTTCCTCTCCATCTACCTGATGGTGGATCTGGAAGCCCGCCGCGAAGGCATGTCCGGGCTGGCAAAAGATCAGTTGCCGGTTTTCAGCAAGATGGTCAAGCAGGTTTACCTCTTCTTCCCGATCATCATTCTGATCGGCACCCTGTTCATGGGTTATTCGGTGATTCGTGCCGGTACACTGGCCATGGTCAGTGCGGCCGTGGTGTCCTGGTTCACCCCTTTCCGCATGGGACCCAAGCAGGTACTTGAAGCCTTATCCCTGGGTGCGCGCATGGCGATTCCTCTGATCGCTGTCTGTGCCTGTGCCGGTATCATTGTTGGTGTCATCAGTCTGACCGGGGTGGGCGCTCGCTTTGCCTCAATGCTGCTGAACATCGCTGATGCCAGTCAGTTACTGGCGCTCTTCTTTGCCATGTGTATCAGCATTCTGCTGGGCATGGGCATGCCAACCACGGCCGCTTACGCGGTCGCGGCGTCTGTCGTGGCACCTGGCCTGCAGCAGATTGGCATCCCACCGCTGGTGGCACACTTCTTTGTGTTCTACTACGCGGTACTGTCAGCGATCACACCACCCGTCGCACTCGCTGGTTATGCGGCGGCTGCGATTGCTGGAACAGACCCCTTGAAGACGGCCGTGACCTCCTTCAAGTTCGGTTTGGCGGCCTTCATCGTGCCTTTCATGTTCTTCTACAGCCCGGCCTTGTTGATGGACGGCAGCTGGGATCAGATCCTGCGTGTTGCCGCAACGGCCGCAGTGGGCATCTATCTGCTGGCTGCGGGCATTCAGGGCTACTTCCTGAGTGATCGTGCCAATGCGATTCAGCGCATCCTGCTGTTGATCGCGGCCCTGGCAATGATTGCTGGTGGATGGAAAACTGACCTCATCGGCGTTGGCCTGGGGGCTTTGGTACTGGTTTGGCAGTTGACAACTCGTCCTCCCGCCTCACCTCAAGCACCGGCAGCGTCTTAATCGCGCTGTTCTCCTGCCTGCACTTGCTGCAGGCAGGCATAAAAAAGCGCCTCTTTCAAAACGGAGGCGCTTTTTTATTGGCTTCTTGTGTTACTGGGTTTGCACACCCGGATGAATCGGAGTGGTGACCCCTTCAAGTGCTTTTTCCGCATCCAGCATGGGCAGGTTCAAACCATCACGAACCTGTAGCAGCTGACTACTGACCTGAGCGTCACTGACATGCGCTCCAGCGACCCAAACGGCCAGATCCTGAACGCTATAAACGGCATCTTCAATGCCTGTGTATACCCCGGCAGGAATCTCACCCGCCTGATAATAGGGGTGGCTGGCATAAAACCCTGATGCCTCTGCAGCGGCATGGGTATCCAGCAAACGTACTGCTTGGCTTTGGCTCAGTTGAGCAATCGCAGGTGTTGGATAACCAGCAAAAACCCACAGAGCATCAACCTGGCCGACTGCCAAAGCATCAGCTCCCTGGCTATAACCGACAAAACGCGGGCTGATTTGATCCCAGATGCCCAGGCTTTTGAAATAACGCTCAGCAAAAGCCGCCGCACCTGAGCCAGCAGGGCCAACCGCCACTCGTCTCCCGATCAAATCTTGAGGATCCTCAATGGCTGAGTCAGCCATCACCACCAGTTGAGCGGGTGCGGGATAGAGCGCACTGACTGCCAAAACATAACGATAATGTCGCGCATCGTTGGTCAAGCCACCATTCAGTCCCAGGGTCAAATCCGCCGCATAGACGATACCAAAATCGGCATCCCGGGCATTCACCCGGCGTAGATTTTCAATCGAACCGGCGGAAATGATCGGCGTGATTTGCAACTGATCACCCGACAGGTGGGTCGCAATGGCCTCCGCATAAAGCTGAAAACGCCCCCCATCAGGTCCGCCGCTGAACACGAGGCGCTCCTGGGCTTGTGCCGTGCTGACACCCAGCGCTATTAAAGAAAAAGCCAGCACACGACCGAGTGGCTGGCTTTTAGAGGTTGATTTGTTTTGCATCACATCGCCTCCCTTATGCAGCGCGCAGCCAAGCATTGTCCGGCTGCGCTGCCGACTCAGTTATTATTCCTTCACAGTCAAAACCGGAATGGTCGAGTTGCGTACGATCCGCTCAGCGGTTGAGCCGACAAGAACCTTTTCAATACCAGTCCGTCCATGCGTTCCCATGACAATCAGATCCGCTTTAACTTTTTCTGCCTGCTCCAGGATATCCTGATAACCCGTGCCCACCACAACCTCCGTGGTCACCTCAAAGCCTTGCTCTTTTGCATCAGAAAAATACTTGTCACGGAAGGTTTCCATATCTTCCTTGGCATGGGTGGTCACTTCACGAATGAACAGGTCGATGACATCGGGTGGTACACGGCGGCGACGCTTATCAGCCAGCTCAGTGATCACATGCAGCAGATGCAAGTGCGCACCAAAGGTTTTTGCCAAGCTGCGTGCATGATCGACCGCACGCGTTGCCCCTTCAGAAAAGTCCGTTGCAAATAAAAGGGTTTTGTATTCAGCCATTGAGTTCCACCTTAATTGAGGTCCGAGTTATGTGCTTAAACACTATCCCAAGGCACTATGCAAATTTTGCGCCACTCCCCCGTCTGGTCAAATCCAGCCAAAACGTCTATCTTAGGCGCCCATGACTTTCTGCCCACTCAGTGACAGCCAACTCCATGCCGATCCATCCACTTAACGCGCTGCTCAGCCGTCATCTGGCGGACTGGCAAACCCAGCCTTTAAATCTGCTGGCGCCCCCTCCAGACCTGGCTTTGGACGCGATCCAACATCCGCAACTCAGCTGCGTAACAACCGACTGGCGCAGCCATTGCCAGGCACAACACCTGGGGCTGAATTCATCCTTCTTTCCTGATGCCTTGCCCGCCGATCTGGCGGGCATCAACCTGCTATTCTGGCCCAAAGCGCATCAAGAGGGTTTCTGGTGGCTGAAGAAAATGTGTGGATTTCCGCACGCCACTGGCCTGATCGTGGGTGAAAATCGTGGCGGAATCAAGGCGGCGATCAAACAACTATCTCGCCTGGATGTGGCGCTGGAAAAAATCGATGCCGCCCGCCACTGCGTGCTGGTTGAGATCAAAATCAGTGAAAGCCTGGCGGGGGTGTTAGCCCAAGAAGGCCGGACTCAGGTTTTCACTGGCCCAGATGGCTTGCAGTTACATGCGCTGCCGGGCACCTTCAGCCAAAAAGGCATGGATGCAGGCAGCGAATTACTGATCGACGCCCTCCGCCAAGCCTACCAGCCAGCCAAAACCCGGATCAACACACTGGATCTGGGCTGTGGTTGTGGGCTACTGGGTGCCTGGCTGATGCGCCACTGGCCAAACAGGTTTGAACTCACCGGCAGCGATGTTTCCGGCCTGGCACTGGCCTCTGCGCAACAAACCTTTGCTCACAACCAGCTCGAAGGTGTTTTTCTGGCCTCAGATATTTTTGATCAACTGGATCACCTGAAAGGCCAGCTCGACCTGCTGATCAGCAACCCACCCTTTCACACGGGTCAGGCCACCGATTATGATCTAGCCCAACGCTTGATCCTGCAGGCCCCCCAGTATCTTAAAAAAGACGGCGAGTGCTGGATTGTGGCTAACCGTTTTCTGCCCTATGCTCAATGGTTAGACCAGGCTTTTGGCCACTTTACCAAGGTACTGGAAACCGGCAAGTTCACTGTTTATCGTGCCCAACGCTGACAAGTCATGACTGAAAAAACACCCCAACGCGACGCCTTGTTTTCTAACCCGCTGGATCAGTTTGCCAGCTTCACCTTCGATGAGCAGGTGGTGCAGGTTTTTCCCGATATGATCAAACGCTCGGTGCCGGGTTACAACCAGATACTGGCGATGATCGGTGTCTTTGCCCAACGCTTTGTGCCACCGCAAGGGCGGGTCTATGATCTGGGCTGCTCCCTGGGCGCGACCACACTCAGCATCGCCCGCGCCCTGTCTGAAAAACATCCGGCCGAACTGATCGGCATCGATAACGCCCAGGCCATGATCACCCGCTGCGAGGAAATCCTGGCTCAACACCTGCCCGATCAGCCAGTGACCCTCTATTGTGCGGATATTCTCACAGAGGATTTTCGGCCCTGTCATTTGATGGTGCTCAACTTTACCCTGCAGTTCATCGCTCCAGCTGACCGCGATGCGTTACTGCAACGCCTTTATGCGGCCCTGCAACCTGGCGGCGCACTGATCATCAGTGAAAAATTTCACCTGCCAGATGCACAACAGAATCAACAACTGATCGACTGGCATCATGATTTCAAGCGCGCCAACGGCTATTCTGATCTGGAAATCAGCCAAAAACGCAGTGCGCTCGAAAAGGTGCTGCTGACCGACACCCCCGCTGACCTGATCCAGCGTCTAAAAGACGCCGGATTCTGTGAGGCACTGCAGTGGTTTCAGTATCTTAATTTTGGTGCTTTTATCGCGATCAAGGAGCCCGCCAGTGCAGTCACCTGATTTTGCTGATCTCTACCTTGATCTGGTGCAACACGGACGCCAGCAACCGGGGTTATTACGCTGGCTGAGCCAATTGCCCGCACAGCTTGAAGCTGGACTTGATCCCGCCCGTTTCCCCGAGTTTCATGGCTGGTGGCAAAGAGTGCGCCAATTGCCTGAGCTGTCTCAAGCCATACTCCATCTTGATCAGGCCTGGGTCGGCGCCAGTGATGGCCGGGATATCGACGGCCAACCCTTGGATGAAGCCAGCCTGAAGAAAATTCGCGGGCTGCTGCACAACCTCAAACCCTGGCGTAAAGGCCCTTTTTCGCTCCAGGGCATCGACATCGATACCGAGTGGCGCTCTGATTTCAAGTGGGATCGCCTGGTGCCCCATCTTCCCCCCTTGCAAGGACGGCGCATCCTGGATGTGGGGGGTGGCAATGGTTACCATGCCTGGCGCATGGCCGCGCAGGGGGCTGAACTGACCCTGTGTATTGACCCCTCACCGCGTTATTTTGCCCAGTTCCATGCCGTGCGCAAACTTCTGGGGCCGGAGGCACCCAAAGGCCTCCACCACCTTCCCGTGGGTATTGAAGCGGTACCCGATGGCATCGAAGCCTTTGACTGCGTGTTCTCCATGGGGGTGCTATATCACCGCCGCGATCCCATCGACCATCTGTTCAAACTCAAAGACTGCCTGCGGCCCGGTGGCACCCTGGTACTGGAAACCCTGATCATCGAAGGGGATGAAAACCAGTGCCTGATCCCGCCTGACCGCTACGCAGCGATGAATAATGTCTGGTTCCTGCCCTCTGTTGCGATGCTCCAGGGCTGGCTGGCCCGCTGCGGTTACGAAGCAATTGAAGCGGTGAGTGTGACCGCGACCAGTCTTGACGAACAGCGCAGCACTGAATGGATGACCTTTCAATCTCTGGCCGACTTTCTGCATCCTGATGACGCCAGCCTGACCCGTGAAGGCCATCCAGCGCCAGTGCGCGCAGCGCTGCTAGCCAATCGCCCACAAAAGCGCTAATATACCCGACTTTTTTACTAGGTTATGCAGAGGTCAGCGCCCTGATGAGTAAATTCTATACCGAAACCGTGACCCAGGTTCACCACTGGACAGACCAGCTGTTCAGTTTCAAAACTACTCGAAGTGATGGGCTGCGTTTTCGCAGCGGACAGTTTGT
Source organism: Marinospirillum sp. (assembly GCA_007116865.1). Classification (GTDB taxonomy): domain Bacteria; phylum Pseudomonadota; class Gammaproteobacteria; order Pseudomonadales; family Halomonadaceae; genus Marinospirillum. The sequence continues at coordinate 6,265 of SKHR01000158.1, forward strand.
CATGCTCGGTCTTGAAGTGGACGGCAAACCTCTGATGCGTGCGTATAGTGTTGCCAGTCCGCATTATCAGGAGAACCTGGAGTTTTTCAGCATCAAGGTTGAAGACGGCCCACTGACTTCACGTTTACAGCATCTGCAGCAGGGCGACCCGCTGCTGATCAGCAAAAAACCAACGGGCTCACTGCTGCTCGATGATTTAAAACCAGGACGCCACCTTTATCTCTTCGCCACCGGCACGGGTCTGGCCCCCTTTCTGAGCCTGATTCAAGATCCGGAAACCTACGAGCGCTTTGAAAAAGTGATCCTGCTGCA
>SKHR01000087.1 GCA_007116865.1 Marinospirillum sp.
CGCGAAAGCCAGGCCTTGTTGATCGGTGCGGGTGAAACCATCGAGCTGGTCGCCCGACATTTGCGCAATGCCGGTGTGCAGCGGATGGTGATCGCCAATCGTACGGTGGATCGTGCTCAGGCTCTGGCTGATGAAATGCAAGGTAAAGCGGTGGCATTAAGCGCGATTCCCGATGAGTTGCCTAAAGCCGATATCGTGATCAGCTCCACGGCGGCGCCTCTGCCAATTCTGGGCAAAGGCATGGTGGAGCGGGCGCTGAAACTGCGCCGCCACAAGCCGGTTTTCATGGTGGATATCGCGGTTCCACGGGATATTGAGCCTCAGGTAGGTGAGCTGGACGATGTGTTTTTGTTCACCGTTGATGACCTGCAGGAGGTCATCGAAGAAAACATGGCCGCTCGGCGTGAAGCAGCGGATCAGGCAGATGCACTGATACGTACCTGTGTTAACGACTTTATGCGCAGCCTGCGCATTCGTGATGCCGGGCGCATGATCGGTGAGTTTCGCCAGCAGGCTCAACAACTGGCCGATGCCGAACTGGCCGCCGCGTTACAGCAGTTGGCGCAAGGGCAAAACCCGGAAGAAGTGCTGCAAAAGCTGTGTCGCAGCCTGACCAATAAGTGGCTGCACTATCCGACCTTGAAACTCAGAGAGGCGTCAGCCGACAATCGTTGTGAATTTCTCTCTTCAGCGGCTGAACTTCTCAATCTCGATGCGGGCCAACGCCTGGATAAAACCGATAAACCTTCATGAAAGCTTCAATCCATCAACGCCTTGAAAACCTCAGTCTGAGGTATGAAGAAATTGCCGCGCTACTCTCCGATCAGGAAACCCTCAGTCAAGCGGATCGATTTCGTCAGCTGTCGATCGAATATGCGGAGCTTGAGCCGGTGGTGCAGTGTTTTCAGGCTTATCAAAGTGCGCAACAGGATCGAGCCGCTGCCGAAGAAATGCTGGCCGGAGAAACCGATGCCGAGATGCGCGAAATGGCACGCGAAGAAATGCAGCAACTGGATGCCCAGCTCGCCCAGTTAGACACCGAACTGCAAACCCTGCTATTGCCCCGCGACCCGGATGATGGTCGTAACGTGTTTTTGGAAGTGCGTGCCGGAACCGGGGGTGACGAGGCCGCGCTTTTTGCCGCCGACCTGTTTCGCATGTACAGCCGTTATGCTGAAAACCAGGGCTGGAAAGTCGAAGTGATCAGCGCCAATGAAAGTGAGCTAGGCGGTTTTAAAGAAATCATTGCACGCATCAGCGGGCGCGCCGTCTATGCCCAGATGAAGTTTGAGTCGGGTGCTCATCGCGTCCAGCGAGTTCCTGCCACCGAGTCGCAAGGCCGTATTCATACCTCAGCCTGCACGGTGGCGGTGATGCCGGAAGCCGATGAGCAGGCCGAAGTGCAGATCAACCCAGAAACCCTGCGGATTGACACCTTTCGGTCATCCGGTGCCGGGGGGCAGCACGTCAATACCACCGATTCTGCGATACGCATCACCCACCTGCCCAGTGGTCTGGTGGTGGAGTGTCAGGACGAGCGTTCGCAGCATAAAAACAAAGCCAAGGCCATGTCCTTGCTGGCGACCCGCTTAAAACAGCAGGCCGATGAAAAGGCACGTCAGGCCCAGGCCGATACCCGCAAATCCCTGGTCGGCAGTGGTGATCGGTCGGAGCGGATTCGCACCTATAACTACCCTCAGGGGCGAGTGACGGATCATCGTATCAATCTGACTCTCTACAAGCTGGATGAAATTCTCAGTGGTGATCTGGACGTTGTGATCCAGCCCCTGGTACAGGAACATCAAGCCGAACTCCTGACCCGTCTGGGCGATGCATGACCCTGAGTGAATGGCGCCGCCAGGCAATTGCGGCTCTGGAACAACAGGGGCATGTCGATGCCGATTTTCAAGCCCGCTCCCTGTTGCAGCATCATCTGGGGGTCAGTGATGCCCATTTGTTTACCTGGCCAGAGCAGCCGCTGACTACGCCCCAGGCAGCAGAGCTGGAAGCCAGTCTGGCGCAGCGTTTAGCCGGTCAGCCTCTGGCCTGGATTTTAGGTCACTGGCACTTCTGGGGACTGCCTTTAAAGGTTTCTCCCGCCACCCTGATCCCGCGTGCGGATACCGAAATCCTGGTCGCTGAAGCTTTAGCCCGGTGCATGCAGCCGCAAGCGCGAGTTCTGGATCTGGGCACGGGCACGGGTGCGATCGCGTTGGCCCTCAAGTCAGAGCGGCCAGACTGGCAGATTGATGCCGTGGACCAACAGCCCCAGGCGGTGGCGTTAGCTCAGCACAATGCCAAGACTTTGCAACTGGACATTCAGGTCTGGTGTTCTGACTGGTGGCAAGCAGTCGCCGCCGCGCCTGTTTATGATTTGATTGTCAGCAACCCCCCCTACATTGCCACCGACGATCCCCATTTGCGCCAAGGAGATTTGCGCTATGAACCACAGACGGCGCTGGTTGCCGGTGAGGACGGTTTGGATGCCTATCGGGCGATTTTGGAAGGTGTGTCCTCGCGCCTGAAACCCGGTGGCTGGCTGATTTTTGAGCAGGGGTATGATCAGGCCGAGGCGCTTTGCGAACTTTTGACGCAGGCCGGTTTCACTCAGGTTGAATGGTTGCGTGATTGGGCCGGAAACCCGCGTGTGACGCTGGGTATGTGGCCTTTGGAGCCTCGTTAAGATATCAGCGACATCTAATCAATAAGTCCAAAACCCCGGTTTTTGTCGTGTGACCGAGTAGTCAGCCCAGCGCTAAAGTGATAAAAAGAAAATCACACAATAAAAATAAAAGGTGTTTTGACGATGAAAAACAAATCCGCGCGCAGCCTGGATAAGATTGATCTGAAGATTCTGCAAACCCTGCAAGAAAACGCGCGCATTTCCTATGTAGACCTGGCCAACACAGTTGGACTGTCCACCACGCCCTGCCTGGAAAGGGTCAAACGCCTTGAGCGCAATGGCGTGATTCTGGGTTATGAAGCCAAGCTCAACCCCCGTTATCTGCGAGCTAACCTGCTGGTTTTTGTTGAAATCAGCCTGGAAACCCAATCGCCTGAAGTCTTTGAAGAGTTCCGCAAAGCCGTTGCCAGCCAGCCGCAAATTCAGGAGTGTCATCTGGTGTCCGGCAAGTTTGACTATATCCTCAAGTGTCGAATTCCCGAGATGAGTGCCTATCGTCAGCTTTTAGGTGAAGTCGTGTTGATGCTGCCGGGTGTCAAAGAATCAAAAAGCTACGTGGTCATGGAAGAGGTCAAAGAAACTGCACAACTCTTCGTGCCACCACTGGATGAATTTGATCTGGATGAATAGGGTGTAACCGACGAAGCAAGCGGGCTTTGTCAGTCGCGCGTTTTTTTGGTTCAATGCGTTTTTGTTTTTCGCCAATGGACACAACGCATGTCACACCTGTTGCGCATTATCATGATCCACGGCCATCTGGATGGCGTCATGGAGCTGGATCTGGATGGACACACCAATATCTGCGGAACCAATGCATCGGGCAAAACCACGCTGCAGCGTTTGATTCCGGTTTTTTACGGAGAGCAACCCAATCGGGTGGTGCCCAAGACCCGTAAAAAATTCGATGAATTTTATCTGCCCCACCGCAATAGCTATCTGATTTACGAATATCGTACCGAGACAGGCAAAACCTGCCAGGCGGTTTTGACTCGTAACAAAGAAGGCGGCGTGGCCTATCGTTTTTTGGATGCCGCTTACCAGCCCCAGCAGTACCTGACCGAAAACGAACAGGGTTTATTGGCGCTCAGTTATGAAGATTGGCAGACGGGTTTGCGGGCGCAAAAAATAGATTTTTCCAGCAAGTTGCAAGCCACGACCGAATACCGCAGTGTGATTCAGAACGACTTCACCCTGCTGCGAGGTCAGGCACGTGAGGGCTTGCGTCTGCGCCAGATGGCAGCGCAGTTCAGTCTGGTGCGACAAACCCATCGTATCCGCCATATGGAAAAACTGGTGTACGCCGTGCATGCCAAAGAAGGCAAGATGGATACCCTGAAAACCATGCTGGCAGCGATTTTTGAAGAAGATGGTGTCGAGCTGCCAGAAACCCGCATCAAAAATACCAAAGCCAAGGAATGGATTCAGCGCATGCGTCAGTCGATGCGCCTGGAGCCTTTGCAGACTCAGTATGAAAAACTGGCAGAACTGGGTGTGCAACTGGATCAGATTGAAACCAGTCTGTGGCAGCTGCAACCCCGGTTGGTTCAGGACCTGTCTCAGTTAGAGCAGCAGCGTGCGGATGCCGAAGCGGCCTTTCAAGCCCTGGAGCGCGAGCGTCGCCAGGCTCAGCAAGCCTATGAAGAAAATCGCGACCAGCTCAACGACCAGCTCAGCAGTTGGACCAGCCAGCAGCGCCAGGCCAGCGATCAACTGGATGTGATCCAGGCGCGTTGGGATGAGTTTGAAGCACTGGATATGCCCGCTTTGCAGCTGGCCCAGCAACAACTGCCTCATTGGCGTGAGGAGCAGGAAGAAGACCAGCAGCATTATCGGCTGTTACGTGAACAACAAGGTGACCTGCACGAACAATTCAAAGAACGCCAGTGGGCGCTGACCGAAAAACTCAATCAGCGCCTGGAACAGAACAATCAAAAAATTCGCCAGCTGCAAACACAAAAAGAAGCCTTGCTGCATCAGTTAGCCAGCCGTAAAGCTGAACGTGGCCGTGACTATGATGCCCAGCGTGATCAAATGCAGGCCGATTACCAGACCCAGCTGGATGAGCTCGGTCAGCATCTGGCCGGATTAAAAGCCCAGCAGCAGGGGGTGTTCAGTCATGCTGAAGAACGGGATGCCCTGCAAGCGGCGCAAGCGCGGATTGAACTGGCCCAGCAGCAACGCCAACACCTTAGCAAACAGCTGGAGCAGCAGCTTCAGCAGCTGACTCAGCGCCAGCAGACCCGCCAGCAGGCGGATGAAGCGCTCACGCTGGCTCGCCGTCAACTGAGCCAGGCAGAAGCGCATTGCCGGGCGCTTTATGCCCAGCGCGACCCGGAAACCGGCAGCCTGCGTTACTATCTGCGCAGCCAGCAGCCGGGCTGGGAGCAAACCCTGGGCAAGGTCCTGCGTGAGGATTTATTGACGCGCAGTGATTTATCGCCACAGCCTGCCGCACAAAACAGCAGCCAGCTATTCAATCTCACGCTGGATCTGAACGCCATTGATCTGCCTGACTATGCGCAGGAAGAAACCGCACTGGCTGAGGCGATAGAACGGGCTGAATATCAGACGGCCCAACAGGCCCAGCAGATGCGCGAGGCAGAGCAAACCCTGCATCAAGCCAATGAGGCGGTCAAAACCCAACAGCAACAGGTGGATCAGCTGCGTCATGAACGTGATCAGGCCGATCAGGAGGTGCAATACGCTACCGAGGCCCGTGATCGCCTGCAAGCCCAGCAGACTCAACTGGAAATCCAGCGGCGTGAAGCGCTGGACAAGGAGGTCCAACAGCTGCAGCAGCAGTGGCAAAAACTTCAGACCCAGCGAAACGAAGCCCTGGATGCCCTGCGTGAAGATCACCAGGGGCAGTTGCTGGAACTGGAAGCGGACAATCAGTTGCAGATGGATGATCTGGCTCAGCAACTGGAACAGCTGGAGACACAAATCCAGCAGCGCCGGGCAGACCATGCGGCCCAGTTGCAAGAATTGCAGACCGCCCATGAACAAGTCCTGCGGGAAGAAGGGGTTGATCCTCATACGCTGCGCAGTGTTGAGGCGCGTATCCAGGCACGTGAGCAGCAGATCCAGCAAACGGTGAGCCGCCAGGATGAACTGGAGGCGTATCAGACCTTTGTGCGCGAGGACTGGCAAAAACGCAAGCCGCGCCTGGTCGAAGAAGAAGCCAGGCTGAATGCCCAGGTACGCGACGCGCAAACGCAGCTGGATCGCCTTAAAAGTCAGTGGCAGGCACAAAAAGCTCAATGCCAGGCACAACAGGACAGTCTGCAAACTCAAATGCGCCAGGCCGAAGATCAGTTGGGTCAGATACGTCAGGTGATGAACCAGCTGGAAGCCTTGCCGCCACCTTCGCAAGCGCCTCAGACCTTGCAGCAAGCCGGAGATCTGGCCGAACGACTGGAACGCGCGCGCAGTGGCTTGAAACAGCGGGCTCAGTGGTTGCGTGATTTGCAGGAGCGTTTTGCCCGCTTTGAAGCAGAGCTGGTACGTGATGCCCAGGCCAGCTTTATTGAGCTGTTCCATCAGCAAAAACAAACCCTGCTGGATGCCAAAGAAGGCATGGATATGGATGAACGCCAGTTCATTCCCCTGATTTCAGAGCTGTTGCAGCTGTTGCAGGATCAACAACATCTGCTGCTGGAGGAAGGCCGTAATCTGGGTGGCGATCTGAGCAAGTTCTTTACCGTGTTCCGTGATTTGAACCGTCGCATCAAAGAACAAAGCCGCCGCCTGAGCAAGGAAGTGGCCGATGACTTGCAGCTGGAAGGCATCCGTCGCTCCGAAGTACGCATTCAGTCCACCATTGATGAGCTGGGTTTTTGGGAGCCGCTGAAACAGTTCAACCAGCTGTATCTGGAGTGGCGCGA
>SKHR01000180.1 GCA_007116865.1 Marinospirillum sp.
AAAGCCGCCGGGCTGGCGGTGTTAGCCCTTGGAGAGAATGTAAGTGGCATAGGTCAAGCACCTGTGTCCGGTTCTCAGTGAATTGGGAATCCCCTTCCTTCAGGGAGGGGAGCAGTCAATGTTTTATCTAAAGTTTTAATGGGAATGGCCGATGGTTTAGATGTGAAACCATCCATGGAATCAAGTGAAACTGATCATGTCAGATAGCCGTTTGTCTCAAACGCCAGCGCTTCGTTGGCCACTGAAGTCTCTTGCCGCCGCTGTTTTGGTGAGCACTTCAGCGGCTTTTTCTGCGCAGGCAGGGCAATGGCAGGCAAGCATCACTGATAGCCAGTGGGTTGCAACAGCGCCTTCTCCCTTGATTTGCGAACTGACCCATCAAGTCCCTTCGTTTGGTGCGTTTCGCTTTATTCATCGAGCCGGTGAAGAGCTGCGCATGCAGGTTGAAACCTTTCGCCATGCGTTTGAGCCAGGCGAGTTACAGCTGGTTGCACTGGCGCCCCAGTGGCAGCCTGGTCGTGCACCTCACTCCTTGGGTCAGCATCGAGTTCAAGCCACAGATGAACCGATTCGACTTGGGCGCACCGAAGCAGAACGCTTTATCAGCGCACTACAGCAGGGGCTTTTGCCCTCAGTGATTCAAGAGCCCAGAGATCGGCAGTTGCAACTGCGCCAGGCGAGTATGACGCCAGTGGCTTTTCATGCGGCCTATGATCAGTTCAATCAGTGTCGTGACCACCTGCTGACGGTGAACTTTGATCAACTCAAAGACAGTCGAGTGACTTTCCGCCTGGGCGGCAATCGCTTGACGGATGAAGACCGTGAGTTGCTGGATTTGATCGTCCATTATGTGCATGCCGATCCTGATGTGGTCCGGGTTAGAGTGGATGGACATGCGGACTCAACCGGAATGCGTCATCGTAACCGTGAGCTGTCTTTTTTAAGAGCACAGGCGGTGGCGGAGTACCTTATCGCACGTGGTCTCTCTGAAGACATGCTGATAAAGCAGTACCATGGCGATCGTTTCCCCGTCGCCAGCAACCAGACCGCTGAAGGTCAGGCGCAGAACCGACGCGTCGAGATTCAGTTGGAGCGTTCGGCCGAGGCTATGCGTCTGTATTGATGATCGCAACCTTCCCACCGGTTGAGTTATAATCCTTGTTTGATCTCTGGATGGCCAGTCACTGGTCATCCTGTTTTTGTTTGCCTGTCTGTTTGTCCTGGGTGCATTTTTAAGGAGACACTATGTCGAAAGTTAACAAGGTGGTACTGGCGTATTCGGGTGGTCTAGACACCTCCATCATTCTCAAATGGCTAGAGGACACCTATGGCTGTGAGGTCGTCACCTTTACAGCAGATCTGGGCCAGGGTGAAGAACTGGAGCCAGCCCGTGCCAAAGCACAGCAGATGGGGGTCAAGCAGATTTATATCGAAGATCTGCGCGAAGAATTTGTGCGTGACTATGTGTTCCCGATGTTTCGCGCCAACACCATCTATGAAGGTGAATATCTGCTGGGTACCTCCATCGCGCGTCCTTTGATTGCCAAACGACTGGTTGAAATCGCCGAAGAAACCGGTGCCGATGCGATTTCTCACGGGGCGACCGGCAAGGGCAACGATCAGGTGCGTTTTGAGCTGGGGGCTTATGCGCTCAAGCCGGGCGTTCAGGTCATTGCTCCCTGGCGTGAGTGGGATCTGCTGTCGCGTGAAAAACTCATGGCCTACGCCAAAGAGCACAACATACCGGTGGACTTTGCCAAACAGGGCAAAAAATCACCCTATTCCATGGATGCCAACCTGCTGCATATCTCTTATGAAGGCGGCATTCTGGAAGATCCCTGGGCCGAGCCAGAAGAAGACATGTGGCGTTGGAGTGTCAGCCCTGAAGCAGCACCCGATAGCCCCACCTACATCGAGTTGACCTATGAAAAGGGCGATATCGTTGCCATCGATGGTGAGCGCTTAAAGCCTCATGAGGTGCTGGAAAAACTCAATAAGCTCGGTGGTGCGAACGGCATTGGTCGCTTGGATATCGTTGAAAACCGCTATGTCGGTATGAAATCCCGTGGCGCTTATGAGACCCCTGGCGGCACCATCATGCTGAAAGCGCACCGCGCGATTGAGTCCATTACCCTGGATCGTGAAGTAGCCCACCTTAAAGACGAGCTGATGCCACGTTATGCCGAGCTGGTTTACAACGGCTACTGGTGGAGTCCCGAGCGCAAACTCTTGCAGGGACTGATTGATGAGTCTCAGGCCGTGGTCAATGGCAAGGTGCGCGTCAAACTCTACAAGGGCAATGTGGTTCCGGTCGGGCGTGTTTCAGATGACACCCTGTTTGATGAGAACATCGCCACCTTTGAAGACGATGCCGGTGCCTATGACCAAAAAGATGCCGAAGGCTTTATCAAGCTCAATGCCTTGCGCTTGCGCATTGCAGCCAACAAAGGCCGTCGTTTGATCGACTAAGCATCCGCAGCAGACACAGGCCCTGTCGCTGAAAGCGGCAGGGCCTTATTTTTTGGAGCCAAGGGCGTGGAAGCACAAAATACCCAGCGCTATTTATGGATGGCGATTTTCTCCGCCATCTTTTTTGGCACGATTGGCAGCATCGCTCAATATGCCGCTGTCGCGCCGGAAGCCATTACCTTTTATCGCCTGTTTTTCGGTGCTGTGCTGATGCTGATTTATCTGGTATTCAGTCGTCAGCTAAGGGTGCTCAGGTGCTGGCCATCCTGGGCGGTATTGCTGAATGGTGGTTTTTTAGCTGGCTTCATCCTGTTTTATATTTCGGCCATGCAGTACACCAGCATGGCCAATGCGATTCTGGTGATTTATCTGGCGCCAGTGGTGACCGCAGTCTTCGCGCATTTCTTTATGAGTGAGCGCTTGAACCTGCCCATCCTGGGGCTGATTTTTCTGGCTTTGCTGGGCTTTTTAATGATTCTGGAGTTTCGTCTAACACTGGATGGCGCTTCGGATGAGTTCAAAGGGCTGCTACTGGCCCTGGGAGGGCTGGCTTGTTATAGCGGCTTCATCCTGATCAACCGCGTGATCCCGTCACGAGTGCCGGTGCTGACACGAAGCTGGTATCAAATGCTGGTCGGTGCCTTGCTGGTCGCCCCCTGGCTACTGGGTATGCCGCAGGACTATTCACTTGGTCAGTGGGGCTGGTTGTGGCTCGCCGGTTTGGTTCCGGGTTTCTTGGGGATTTTTCTGGCTGTCGTGGCACTGCGCAGCATTCCCGCCGCCACCTTTGGCACGCTGGCGTATCTGGAGCCCATCACGGTGATTGTTTTAGGCTGGGTGTTATTTGCCCAGTCGTTAACCCTGTTGCAGCTGGCTGGTTGTGCCCTGATCATCGGTTCCGGCATTGCCCAGGCAGCGATTACCCATAAGCGGGCGCGGGCGCTACAATTAACCCTGCGTGATCGGTCGCCTGCTAGAGAAATATAGACTTAAAATCAAATCGCTCACCAGCTTTCTTATTGTCATCGTCACCAGCGCGTTAAGTGAGCCGTACCCTCACTCGCTCTCTGGCTGGGCTCGATTGTGTGCAGAGTGAATGACAGGCTTTAGTAATAACAAGCAATAAGCGAAGACTAACGCTCAGGAGGAAAGAAATGAGCTTGCCGAGAAGGCTGTAATTTAGAACATTATTCGCATGGGGGGGCCTTGTGCTTCTTCCCTTGGGTATGATGAGTGGATGTGGGGGCTCTGGTAGCTCTGTAAGTACACCCGATTCTTCTGAAGTTGGTGGCGGCACCATCTCCGGCCGTTATCAGGTCATGGGCACCCAGAGTGAAATCATTCGTGATCTGGTCACTGGCTTAGAGTGGCAGCGTTGCGCGGTGGGGCAAACCTGGAGCTCGGGCAGTCAAACCTGTAGTGGAACAGCGGCATGGTATGACTGGGATACGGCGGTTACCCTGACAGCCCCGGGTGGTTTCCGTTTGCCAACTAAAGAAGAGCTTAGAACCCTTATTTATTGTTCGAATACTGGAAACTTTGATTCGAACGGAAATGACAGTACTTGTGGCACTTGGGGTACGTACAACAGCCCAACGATTGACGAGGGGGCTTTTCCTAATGTCCCAAGCAGAAGTTGGTTTTGGTCGTCTTCGCCCTATGCCGGCTCTACCAGCCACGCGCGGCTCGTCTATTTCGGCTATGGCTCTGTCGACTGGAGCCGCAAGGATACTACCTACAGAGTTCGGTTGGTGCGCGTGGGACAGTGATTTGGGCCGCGCAGCGGCTTTTGGAGAATCAATACTCGCAGAGTCAGTAGGGAGCCGATATACAGTAGCTTAATGCTTTCCGGCATTACCCATAAGCGGGCGCGGGCGCTACACTTAACCCTAGGTGATCAGTCGAGAATTTGATTCTTAGGAGGCGGCATGGATATCCTGACCCGATCTTCTCCCTGGCGCCAGCTGTTTGATCCGCGTCGAGCCTTGCCTGATGCAGATGTGCAACTGGTTGCACCACTGCGTGATGTCTTTGATCACTATCCTGCAGACCTGCAAGCCAGCTCGGTGACCCAGTGGCAACGCCAGCTGGTGCGTGCCTTGTTGGCACTGGACCTGCCTGCCTGGCGGATCAGTCAGCTGATCAGTGATCACAATGACTGGATTTATCATCAAGTGATCACCCGTTTGCTGGCAGAAATGCGTGCCAGTGGTTGGGGAGAACCACCGGTTGAATTTTGTGTCTTGCAGCTGGGGTCTGCCGCTCGGCATGAAAGCCTGCTTTGTCCGGATCAGGATAATGCCATGATTTTGGCAGACTACCCGGATGTCATGCACCGCAGTGTGGACAGCTGGTTTCAGCATTTCAGCTGGGAGATGAATCAACGCCTGGCGCAAGCCGGAATCCCGCTGTGCAATGGGCGAGTAATGGCCTGCTGGCCCTTGTGGCGCAAGCGCTTGAGTGAATGGGTTACTCAGATGCAGATCTGGACTCAGGGGCGGGTGGTCAAACGGGTTCAAAACAGCAATATTCTGCTCGATTTTTATCCAGTTTATGGTGCGACACATCTGGCCGAGAAATTTCACCTCGCATTGCAGGATTTATGGCCAAGAGCCGGTGGTTTTCTTGATGAAATGGCCAGCCTGCTGGATGAAATCCCACTGGCCCTGGATCGCTTTGACCGACTGGTGGGCGATGGCCGTGAAGCGCCGCATGAAAATGCGCTCAACCTCAAACGTCAGGGGCTGTTGCCACTACAATCGGCCACCCGGCTGGCGGCAATTCTGGCTCAGGCACAGGGTGTTTCCACCGAGGAACGTTTACAGGCGTTGCGTCTAAGCGGGCGCATCCACCGAGATCAGTGTCAGGATTTGATCGACAGCCTGAGATTTCTTCAGTCTTTGTTACTGGAATGGCAGATGCAGAGCCTGGAAGCGGGGCGTCAGGCGGATTACTGGGTGGATCGTTCCGCTTTGAGTGAGGGGCAGACCCGCCAGTTAAAAAACACCCTGGAATTGATTCGTCGCTGGGTCAAGCAGGTGCAGAAGGATGTGCAGGCCGGGGCATCTTGAGCGAAGCTCCGCTTCAAGGTGCCCCATGAGCTTATGCGTTAACGATTTCTTAGGCGGCGAACCGGCATATCCAACTCGATCAGGCTGCCATCATCAAAGGTCAGTTGAACATCAACCTGACTACCTGCAGGGATTGACTGCCTAAGATCAATGAACATTAAGTGCAGTCCACCAGGAACCAGCTCCGTTGTGCCACCGGCAGGAACCGTGATAAAGGGTATCTTGCGCATCTGCATGACACCATCAACCTCTGTGTGAGTATGCAGCTCCATGTATTCAGAAACGGAACTAGAGGCATCCACGATCTTCCGGTCTTCGGCGCCAGCATTGTGAATCTTCATGTAACCAGCAGCAACTGGAGAGCCAGGGGGAACGGGTGACACAAAAGGATCTTCTATTTGAATATTAAACGCCCACACAGGAGTGGATAACAAAGCCAGGCACAGGAGGGTGATAAGTTTCTTTTTCATGATCAGGGATTCCATTAAAGATGTTCGTTAAGGGCCACTTGTAACGTCTGGCTGAGCTGTTCGACGTTCACCGCGTGCGGCAAAATCGCCAGGATTTCACCGTTATTGCGGGTCAGATAAAAGTCAGCGGAGTGATCCATGGCATAAACCATGGCTGAGTCCATGTCCACGCGGCGGTAAAAAGCACCGTACTGACGTGCCAGGGCTTCAAGCTCGTCCGCTTCACCGGTCACGCCAATGATGTCTGCCTCAAAAAAGTCCACATAAGCCTTGAGGCGATCCGGAGTATCCCGTTCAGGATCCACAGAGATGAAAATCGGCTGCAACTGATCCCGCTGGGTTTCAGAAAGGCTGTCCATGGCGGCGGCTAAAAATACCATGGAGGCCGGGCAGATGTCCGGGCACCAGGTATAGCCGAAATAAATCAGGGCCAGCCGGTCTCCAATGTCTTCCAGTGAGAAAGGACCATCATAGGCCTGTAGGGTAAAGGGGGCACCCATCGGACGTTCGGTCAGTTGATGTCCCGAATGATCCTGACGAAC
>SKHR01000128.1 GCA_007116865.1 Marinospirillum sp.
CCCTGACAACCCCGGAGGGCAATCGGGTCAGAGCAACTACGTCCATCGGGATCGCGGTGTATCCGCAGCACGGGCAAACCCCCGCTGACCTGTTTGTGATGGCCGATAACATGATGTACAAGGCCAAACGCTCGGGCAAAAATGCGATCGCGATTCCTGATGAAACTGAGGTGGCTGAAGTCTTTCGTGAGGTGGGCGAAAAGAATGAGATGATTCTCAATGCGCTGGAGGAGGGGCGGATACTGCCTTACTTCCAGCCGATCATTGATCTGAAAAGCGGTGAAGTGGTGATCCACGAGCTGCTGATGCGCATACAGCTGGAAGACCGGATTGCTTCGGCCTATGAGTTTATTGAGGTGGCTGAAAATATCGGGGTGGTTCACAAGATGGATTATCAACTGATCGAAAAAGCCTTTAACGAAGTGGTGAGCCAGCGTTATAGCGGTCAGCTGTTTATCAATCTGTCGCCGCGCTCTTTGATCATCGGTGAGTTCATCGGCAAGGTGCATGCCCTGGCCTCGACGGTGGGGCTGGATAATCAGCGGGTGGTCTTTGAGTTGACCGAGCGAGAAACCGTCAGCAATATGGGGCTGCTGGAAAAGTTTGTGCTGGATCTGAAAATGGAAGGGTTTAACTTTGCCATTGATGATTTTGGCTCAGGTTTCTCCTCTTATCACTACATCAAGCACTTCCCGATTGATGTGATCAAAATTGAAGGCGAGTTCATCCGCAATATGCTGCAGGATGAAAAATACATGGCCTTTGTGAAAAGTATCGTGACCCTGGCCCAAAACCTGGGCATGAAAACCATTGCCGAATATGTCGAAAGTGAAGAGGTTCTTCAAGCAATCCAGCAGTTGGGCATAGATTATGCGCAGGGTTACTTTATCGGCATGCCGGATCGGCAGCTGAGCAAAGCTCAGCCACACATTCAGGCGCTGGTCATGGCGGGTCGCACTTCACCGGAGTAGACGCTAACCGGCCAGGTTGCGCACGATCGCCAGACTGGGTTCTGCCTGATTGAGGGTGTAAAAGTGCAGGCCGGGTGCACCGCCTTCAATCAGTTGCTCACACAAATGAGTGATGACTTCCGTTCCAAACGCCTGGATGCTCTGGGTGTCATCACCATAGGCTTCCAGTTGCTTGCGAATCCAGCGCGGAATTTCTGCGCCACAGGCATCCGAAAAGCGGGCAAGGCGTGAGTGGTTGGTGATCGGCATGATGCCGGGAATGATCGGGATGTTCACACCCTTGGCGCGAACCCGGTCAACGAAGTGAAAATAAGCATCTGCATTAAAGAAATACTGAGTGATGGCACTGTCTGCCCCGGCCTCGCACTTGCGCACAAAGTTGTTTAGATCGGTTTCAAAATCCCGCGCCTGAGGATGGGTTTCAGGATAGGCCGCCACTTCCAGAGTGAAAGCATCACCAAAGGTTTCACGGATGAAAGCAACCAGCTCATTGGCATAACGCAGCTCACCACCCATGCCCATGCCGGAAGGCAGGTCGCCACGCAGTGCCACAATACGACGGATGCCCAGTGACTGGTATTGGCTGAGCAGCGCTTTCAAATCTTCGCGGCTGGCACCAATGCATGACAGGTGCGGCGCGCTATCGATGCCGGAGGCGCGAAGTGTCAGCAGGGTTTGCAGGGTTCCATCCTGTGTTGAACCGCCAGCGCCATAGGTCACAGAAAAGAACTCTGGAGCCAGTGGGCTGAGTTGATCACGAACCCCAATCAGTTTGTCTTGACCGGCCTGGGTCTTGGGTGGAAAAAACTCAAAGCTGATGGGTAAATAAAAAGCGGACATGTCAATTTCCTGCAAAGGCTTCCTGAAAGCACGACAGCTTACCTGTCTGCTGCGTTGTTGAAAAGGCGCGCAGGCAACAGAGTCGCCATCCAGATCCCGATGAAGATCAGCAGCATGCCGATCCAGTGAAATAGATAGAGGCGTTCACCCAAAAAAACACTGGCCAACAAGATCCCCCAAACCGGGATCAGATGGATGAAGTAACCCGCGCGGTTGGGGCCAAGAATTTCCACGCCCCGGTTCCAGAACAAAAAGGCCGCTACCGAGGCAAACAGCGCGACATAACCGATGCTGAGCAGACTGTGGCTGTTCACGGGGGTGGTGTGGCCCAGGTAAAGCCACTCAAACAAAAAGAAGGGTGTCAGCAGCAGCCAGCCCACCAGAGTGGTCAAGCCAAAAAATGCCAGGCCAGATAAACCGGCGGGGCGCTTTTTCAGCATCACCGAATAGATGGCCCAGGTGACAACCGCAGTCAAAATCCAAAGGTTACCACTGCCGCTGCCGAGCTGGCTCCAGAAGTGCCAAGGTGCGCCTTTGCTGACCAGCACCAAAATCCCCGCCAGGGAAAGCACCATGCCCAGGATTTGAATGGGCCGTACCCGATCACCTAAGAACCACCAGGAAATCATCAGGATAAACACCGGGCCTGCGGAGAGTAATAGAATGCCATTGCTGGCCGGCAGGGTTTGCAGACCCAGATATACCAGGGTGTTAAATCCGGTCACACCCAGCAGTGACATCACCCCCAGCTTGAGCCAGTTTTCACGCAGAATATGACGACTTTGCCACAGGGGCTTGATCACCAGCGGCAGGATGATCAGTGCGGCAACCAGCCAGCGCCACCAGGCCAGGGAAATGGGTGGGATGCTCTCATGCACCGCGCGGCCGACCACAAAGTTGCCGCCCCAGAAGAGGGTGGTCAAAGTCAGCAGCAAATAGGCGACTTTATCTGAGGCGGATTGAAGTAAACGTTTAGGCATTTGTCACACAACCAGGGTTAAGAAAGCATGCATGTTAGCGTGAGTTGGGTCACAATATCATGTATTCTTGCCCCCCGAATGACTCAAATAACAAAACTAGAGGGCTATCTTGTGCATGCGATCGCACTGATTGTTCGCTTTATCAGTCGGCTAAATATCCTGTTAGGTCACTTTTTTTCCTGGTTCTCTTTAGCCATCGTGCTGGTGTGTTTCACCGTGGTGGTGTTGCGCTATGTTTTTTCGATCGGCTTTGTCTGGCTGCAAGACCTCTATGTCTGGCTGAATGCCATGATGTTCATGGGGCTGGCGGGCTTCGCCCTGTTTAACAACTCCCATGTTCGTGTGGATATTTTTTATCGCCCGGCCAGTCGCCGACGTAAAGCCTGGGTTGATATGTTTGGCAGCGCCTTTTTTGTTGGCCCCTTTGTCTGGGTGCTGGTGGTTTGGAGCCTGCCCTATGTACAGCGCTCCTGGCGCTTTCTTGAAGGCTCCAGTAACTTCGGCGGTATGCCCGGTCTGTATATTTTGAAAAGTTTTATTCTGGTGTTTGCCTTTGTGGTGGCGATTCAGGCACTTGCTCTGTTCTTGCGGGGCCTTTTGGTGGTGCTGGGCAAGGAAGAACTCCTGCCTGAAATCTACCGCTACCAGGAGGACAAGTGATGATAGAACTTGAACTGCTGGGGCAAATTTTATCCCTGATGATGTTTTTCAGCATCATCGGCGTGTTGATGCTGGGTTACCCGGTGGCCTTCTCTCTGGCTGGGGTTTCACTGTTTTATGCCGGAGTGGGTTATTACTTTGGTGTGTTTGATCCTTCCAATTTGACCAGCTTGGCATCACGTTATGCGGGCATCATGCTGAATGAAGTGCTGGTCGCGGTGCCCTTGTTTATTTTCATGGGCATGATGCTGGAGCGATCCGGTATCGCCGAGAAACTGTTGATCACCATGGGGCGAATGTTTGGCACGCTGCGCGGTGGTTTGGGTCTGTCCGTGATTGTGGTCGGCGCACTGCTGGCCGCCTCAACCGGCATCGTGGGTGCCACCGTGGTCACCATGGGGCTTTTATCGCTTCCAGCGATGATGCGAGCCGGTTATGACCCACGGCTGGCCAGCGGCGTCATCTGTGCTTCGGGAACCCTGGGGCAAATCATTCCACCGTCAACGGTGCTGATTTTCATGGGCGATATGCTGTCAGGCATCAATGCCCAGGTGCAGATGTCGATGGGCAACTTTGCACCAACCCCGGTTTCCGTGGGTGATCTGTTTGCTGGTGCTTTTGTACCGGGTCTATTGCTGATTGCGCTTTACATGACCTGGATGGTGATCAAGGCGATTAAAGACCCTCAAAGCTGCCCGGCTCTGGAAGTGACGGAGGAAGAGCGGCGCAACCTGTGGAAGGATGTGATCACCAGTCTGGTGCCGCCTTTAATTCTGATTTTTGCAGTGCTTGGCTCTATTCTTGGCGGGATTGCCACGCCAACAGAATCGGCTTCTGTCGGTGCGGTTGGTGCGATGCTGCTGGCGGCCTTGCGCAAACGCCTGACTCTGACCAATCTGCGTCAGGTGATGCTGGCCACCGGCAATACCACCACCATGATTTTTGTGATCCTTCTGGGCGCATCCGTGTTTTCGCTGGTGTTTCGCATGATGGGTGGTGACGAGCTGGTCAGTGACTTTTTGAACAGCCTGCCCGGCGGCAAGATGGGTGCGATCCTGTTTGTCATGCTGCTGATGTTTTTGCTTGGATTTATTCTCGACACCTTTGAAATCATTTTTATCGTGTTGCCGATCACCGCGCCGATTTTGCTGATGATGGGTGTCGACCCGATCTGGCTGGGTGTCATGGTTGCGGTCAATCTGCAAACCAGCTTTTTGACACCGCCTTTTGGTTTCTCGCTGTTTTACTTGCGTGGCGTGGCACCAGGTGCGGTTTCAACACGGATGATCTATGAAGGAGCATTGCCGTTTGTGGTATTGCAGCTGATCGCGATCGGTATTCTGATCGCCTTCCCGCAGCTGGTCACCTGGCTGCCCAACCTGCTCTATGGACGTTAAATAGCAGCCGGTTAAGCCAAAAAAGGGCGCCAGTTGGCGCCCTTTGTGCGTGTTAAGCAGGAGATCAGCTGTACTGAATGTAACGCTCACGTGCGCGCCCAAAGGCCTGATCAACCAGCTCGGTGCGGGTACGCAGCAGATTAAAGTTTCTGACAAAGCTTTCTGCAGTTTCACGAGTGAGCGGATCGCGATGCTCGCGCAGCTCATTGACGATATCCATCGAGGCACGGGCACCAGCTTCCAGCAGGTCTTCGGGGAAGGTGCGGATATTGACGCCGTGGCGTTCGACCAGGGTTTGCAGTGCGACCGGGTCGTTGGCATAAAAGTCTGAAGCCACCTGGTCGTACTCTGCCTGACAGGCGATCTCGACAATTTTCTGCAGGTCTGCAGGCAGCTCGGCAAACTTGGATTTATTGACTACCAGTTCGGTTGCCAGGCCGGGTTCAATGAAGCTGGGCAGGTAGTATTCCTTGCAGATCTGATGGAAACCCAGCGCCAAATCATTGTAGGGACCAACAAACTCAGCGGCGTCCAGGGCGCCCGATTGCAATGCCTGGTAAATCTCACCTGCCGCCATGTTGACCACATTGGCGCCCATGCGCTGCCAAACCTGTCCACCCAGGCCGGGGGTGCGGAAGTTAATACCTTGAATATCCGCCAGGCTTTTGATTTCCGTACGGAACCAGCCGCCTGCCTGAGTTCCGGTATCACCGGAAAGAAAACCCTTCACGCCAAACTGGTCATAAACGCGATCCCAGATTTCCTGACCGCCCATGAAGCGAATCCAGGCGGATAATTCGCGTGAAGTCATGCCGTAGGGAACGCCGGTGAAGAAGTTGGTGGCCTGGCTCTTGTTTTGCCAGTAGTAGGCCGCGCCGTGGCTCATTTCCGCTGAGCCTTCAATCACCGCATCAAAAGACTGCATGGCGGGAACCAGCTCGCCCGCAGAAAATACCCGAACGGTTAAACGTCCACCTGACATGGCCGTGATCCGGTCAGCGAGGCGTTGGGCACCCACACCCAGTCCAGGAAAGTTGCGTGGCCAGGTTGTGACCATGCGCCAGGTGATCCGGCGCTGGGCAATAGCGGGTGCAGCAACCGTAGCGGCAGCAGCACCCGCAGTGAGTGCGCCTGCCGATTGAATCAGTTTGCGACGTCCAAGATTGCAGGTTTCATTTTTCATTATCTATCAGCTCTCTAAGTGTTTTATTTGTTATTAACCTAGGCGAGGTGTTTCACAGCATCAGATGGATTCCATTACAATGCCCTTTGACTCGCACTGATTCAGTCTACACATAAAATCAATCAATTTTAAGCGGCTTATTCGTCACACTCGGGAGTAAATTTTCATGCCTGATCAAGCGCTCAACCCTCAAGATCCTGCGCTTTTGAAAAACAAACTGATGCTGGAGACGGCACAGATCCCTTGGCGTGAACTGGAGTCCTTTCATGCGCGCGGGGTGGTGGTTCGCGTCGATGCCAGCCTGGATCTGGTCGAGGTAGGTTTTGAGCTGACTCAGGATAACAAAGCCCAGTTTCAGGCCTGGCTGGATGCAAATAGCGTTGGCCCGGTAGCCGATCAAACGGCTCAGGCCTGGCATGATGACAATACCCCGGTTTGGGCACTGGTGATTGCCCCCTGGGTGTTGGTGCAGCAGCG
>SKHR01000071.1 GCA_007116865.1 Marinospirillum sp.
CCGAGGGTTTGGCTGAGCGGCAGTAGATCCGGGCCAACCCTGGGGTCATACCAGACCGGAAGCTCGTGCAGCTGGCCGGATGGGGTATCGGTTTCTGCCTCAACCTGGCTGAGCAGGTTTTTAAGCTGCTGGGCCATCCACTGAGGGTCTGTGCGCAAAGGATCAAACTCCACTAATAAAGTGGTGTAAGAAGGCACAAGATCCAGCAGATGCACGCCCAGGTGTTGGCGACAAGCTTTTTCAAGCGGTTGTAACCAGGCCAGGTTGGTTTCATGGATCTGATCAAACAAACGCAGCATCCATGCACCCAATGCCACCCGTTCGATTCGGGGCAAAGGTGCGCTCATGGTGTCGAATGAGCCTGCTGGATCAGGTCACGCAGTGATGCCACCAGGGCGATGGATTCTGCGTTATCACCATGCACACACAGGAGGTCGGCCTGTAGCTGCAGCCACTGGCCATCCAGGGTTGGTACTGGCTGCTGAGTTGCCAGACGTTGCGCCTGATCGCGGATTTTTTCGGCACAGTGATAAACTGCGCCCGGCTGCTGACGATCTGCCAGTTGACCTTCTGCGGTATAGGCGCGATCGGCAAAGGCTTCCCACCAGAGTGTGATTCCAAGCGCTTCGGCGGCTTGCGAAAAGACTTGCCGCTCAGGCACTGCTAACAGCACTAATGCCAGCTTGGGGTTAAAGCGATTTACCGCCCGCAGAATCGCCTCAAACACTGCGGGTTTTTGCATCATGTCGTGATACAGCGCACCGTGGGGTTTAACATAGGTCAGGGGCCAGTCTTCGGCCCGGCAAAAGGCATCCAACGCACCCAGCTGATAGAGCAGCAGGTTTTCGATTTCATCCGCGGAACAGGCCAGGCTGCGGCGGCCAAAGCCGACTTTATCGGGATAACCCGGATGCGCCCCAACCCCGACTTGGTGCTGTTTGGCCAGACGAACCGAACGGCGCATGGTGTCCGGATCAGCCGCGTGAAAACCACAGGCCAGGTTGACCAGATCCAGATAAGGCAGGAGCTGTTCATCCTGCCCCATGGACCAGTGCCCAAAGCTTTCACCCGCATCAGCGTTGAGTCGAAGAGGATGGTGCATTCTGTGCTCTCCCAGCAAGGTATTGTTTTTTTGTACTCTAAGGCGAATTACAGACAAAATATTGATAAATTGCAATAAATTTGTTGACGAATTTTATTGTTAGTGTCTACTCTGAAATGGTCGGATAAGCCGGAGCTGATTTCCTGCCGGTGTATCAAGAGGCTTGTTTTTCATCTCAACATGTCTTGTCGGTGGAGAACAAAAAAACAAATAACGACGAGGAAAACAAAATGTTCAAGACCTTAGCTAAAGGGGTGGTCTGTTCGGCGCTGACTTTTGGACTGGTGCAGTCAGCCTTGGCGTCGACTCAATGGGATATGCCGACACCTTACGGTGATCGAACTTTTCATACAGTCAATATCCGTCAATTTGCTGATGAAGTGCGTGAATTAACCGATGGTGCGCTGCAAATCAATGTCCATTCTGGTGGATCCTTGATCGGTCACCCTGAAATCAAGAATTCAGTGCGGCGCAATATTGTGCCCATCGGTGAGCTGATCATGTCGCGCCTAGCGAATGAAAATGCGATTTATAATGTTGACTCAGTGCCTTATTTAGCAACCAGTTATGAAGAAGCCTGGGCGCTGTGGCAGGCTTCTGAGGAAGAGATACGTCAAGAGCTGGCACGTCAAGGGCTGCAAATCTTGTTTACCGTACCCTGGCCACCACAAGGGATTTATTCACGTAAAGAAATTAATTCGATCGATGACCTACGCAATCTAAGAATGCGTGCATACAATACCTCAAGTGAGCGTTTTTCGCGTCTGGTCAATTCGGTGCCAACTCAAATTGAAGTGCCGGATATTCCAACGGCGTTTGGCACAGGTCGTGTTGAAGCGATGATGACCTCACCGGCAACGGGAGTAGATACTCAAGCTTGGGATTACCTGACTCACTTTAACCACACTCAATTGTGGCTGCCTAAAAACATGGTCATCGTCAGTGACCGTGCACTCAATCGTTTGCCAGCGGAAGTTCAAGATGCGCTCTGGGAGGCCGCACGCCAAGCAGAAGAACGTGGCTGGGCTATGAGTCGTGAAGAAACTGAACAAGCTCTGGCAGGGCTTCGTGAAAATGGAATTCAGGTTTCAGACCCCTCCCCAGAACTGGATGCAGCACTTCGTCAAGTGGGTGAGACCATGACACAAGAGTGGCTGCGAGATGCCGGCGAGCAGGGCCAGCGAATCATCGAGCGCTATCGCGCGAATCGTTGATCACTCAGTTTGCCGGGCATCCGCCCGGCAAAGGGGAAAAATATGACGCGTTATCGTTTAATGCCGATTTATTTGGCGGGTGCTTACCTGTCTGCGCTGAGCCTTGTTTTGATCTGTGGTTTGATCACCGCTCAAATTTTGTTACGCCTACTGGATCGCTTACTTCTGATTTTTGGTGCTGAAAGTTTTGGCTGGTCAGTTCCTGGCTTGTCTGAGATTTCTGGTTTTCTTTTGGTGGGCGCGAGTTTTATGGGCCTGGCTTATACCTTTGCCCAGGGCGGCCATATTCGCGTGACTTTACTCATCGGTCGCTTGGGTCCAAAAATACGTGTTTGGCTTGAAGTCTGGTGCCTGTCTATTGCCCTGGCGCTGTGTTTGTTCTTGGCATGGTATAGCGCATTTTTAATTCATGATAGCTGGACATTTAATGAGCTTTCCTACGGCCTGCTGCGCATCCCATTATGGATTCCTCAAAGTGTGATGTTGGCTGGAGTAGTGTTGTTTTGCCTGGCCTTGATTGAAAGTTGGCTTGCAACACTTCTTTGCGCCTTGCGTTCACCTAGTCACTACGTTCCTGACGACCAGCCACAAGAATAACCGGAGACAAGCATGCTCACGATAATGCTGGTGCTTTTTTTTGCGCTGCTACTTTTGTTGGGGAGTGGGGTATGGATCGCCTTCGCTTTGTTAGGTCTCGGTTGGCTGGGTCTTAGTCAATTCACGAGCATCCCGGTTGGCGACATGATGGCTTCCGATATTTGGAGTGCCAGTTATAGCTGGGAATTAACGGCTTTACCGCTGTTCATCTGGATGGGTGAAATACTCTTTCGTTCACGTTTGGCAGAAGATATGTTCACAGGGCTGGCGCCTTGGATGCAAAGAGTTCCTGGGCGACTGTTGCATACCAATGTGATCGGTTGCGGTCTGTTTGCATCTGTCTCCGGCTCATCGGCAGCCACCTGTGCGACTATGGGAAAAATGACCATCCCAGAGCTGACACGTCGAGGTTATGATGAAAAGCTGGTTTTAGGCACTCTGGCTGGCTCTGCAACCCTGGGGTTACTGATTCCTCCTTCCATTATTTTGATCGTTTTTGCGGTGGCAACCGACCAGTCCATTGCTCGTCTTTTCCTGGCCGGTGTGTTTCCAGGCCTGATGCTGATCGGACTTTTTGCCGCTTACATAATGATCTGGGCCTGGCTTAACCCTTCACGGGTCCCTCCGGCTGAAGACCGTTTGCCAATCATGGAGCGCCTATGGCGTTCTCGCCGATTGCTCCCCATGCTGCTATTGATTGTGGGTGTGATTGGGTCGATCTACGCAGGTATTGCCTCACCCACTGAAGCGGCTGCCGTTGGGGTCGTGCTGTCCTTGGCACTGGCTTATTTTAGCGGCACCTTGAATCGCACTAACTTTGAAGAAGGGTTGCTGGGGACCGTAAAAACCTCCTGCATGATTGCTTTTATTCTGGCTGGCGCATCATTTTTAACGGCTGCAATGGGCTTTACTCGCATGCCCGCAGAATTGGCGAGCTGGATCACAGGCATGGAGCTGTCTCCGATCATGCTACTGGTTGCCTTGACGCTCTTTTTTATTGTGTTGGGATGTTTTTTGGATGGTATTTCCGTTGTTGTACTCACCACTTCGATCATGTTACCAATGGTTGAGGCGGCTGGTTTTAACCTGATCTGGTTCGGTATTTATCTGGTCATCGTGGTGGAGATGTCGCAGATCACCCCGCCAGTTGGTTTTAATCTGTTTGTTTTACAGGGGCTGACGGGGAAAAACCTGTTGCGGATTGCTTGGGCCGCGCTCCCCTTCTTTTTACTGATGTTGGTCGGTATTGTGCTGATCACGGTCTTCCCTGATATAGTCACCTACCTACCGGAAGCGATGGCGAATCGTCGATGAATCGAGAGCAAAAAGGACATACCTTGGGCCCCATTGTGTCGTCTGAGCACTTGTCACATAAGGCAAAAGAGTTGTCTGAGTTTGAATTTGGCCTGATTATCTCAGGCCATGCTTTTAACCGCTGGATTGTTCGCTGCATGACTGCGGTGGGCTACTCCGAGCTGGGTGCCTTAGATGTGCTGGTTGTGCATAGTGTCAATCACCGCAAGCGACCTAAAAAGCTCAGTGACATCTGCCTAGTGTTAAATATTGAGGATAGCCATACCGTCAGCTATGCACTCAAAAAACTGGTTCGCCTTAAACTGGTTTCTAGCCAAAAACAGGGCAAGGAAACTTTTTTTCAAACCACTGAGGAAGGGCAGAAAGCCTGCAAGGCTTATGCGGAGATACGAGAAGCCTGTTTGGTTGAATCCCTGTCAACACTAGGTATCAGCCAGGAAGAAATGCACCATCTGGCCGGTGCATTGCGTGCGATTTCAGGCATTTATGACCAGGCCTCACGCTCAGCGGCCGCCTTGTAACAGGGCTTGCAGGGCCGCTGCGCGTTGTTGATTGCGTGACTGCTTGTCTTCGGCGGTTTCTTCTGAGACTTGCGAAGGACGGCCTTCCCAGTGTAGATCTTCGGCAGGGAGTTCGTCGAGAAAGCGGCTGGGTGTGCTGTTGAGCATTTCCCCAAAGGCCTTGCGTTGACGGGTGAGGGTGAGCGTCAAATGTTGCTGTGCCCGAGTGATGCCGACATAAGCAAGGCGTCTTTCTTCTTCAATACTATCGCCTTCAATGGCGTTGCGATGGGGGAGCAGGTCTTCCTCCATGCCCATCAAAAACACCTGCGGAAATTCCAGTCCTTTGGAGGCATGCAGGGTCATGAGTTGTACCTTGTCGGTGTCGTCCTCTTCTTCCTGCTGAGCCAGCAGATCACGTAATACCAGCCGTGCGATGGCGTCTTGAATGGTTTTTTCTTCGTCTTCTTCCCTCATGCGTCGGAGGGTTTCAGCCAGGGATTCGATCAGGGTCCAGACATTGGCATAACGCCTTTCTGCCAGGGTGGGAGAGCTGGCATTCTGATAAAGCCAGGCTTCGTAATCCATGTCACGAATCATTTCACCAATCGCAGCAATCGGGTCGGCCTGCTCACACTGGCGAATGATGTGATCCATCCACTGGGTGAACTGGCGCAGGCGATCAACCTGGCGAGTGTTCAAGTACTGTTCCAGGCCGATTTCATGGCAGGCAGCAAACAGGCTGACACCCCGATCACGCGCATAAATTGCCAGCTTTTCCAGCAGCCCTGGGCCGATCTCACGCCGTGGCAGGTTGATGATGCGCAAAAAAGCATTGTCATCGGCGGGATTAATCAGCAGCCGCAGATAGGCCATGATGTCCTTGATTTCATTGCGGGCGAAAAAGCTGGTGCCGCCACTGATGCGGTAAGGAATTTGATAGGCCTGGAGTTTGATTTCCAGCAGGCGGGATTGGAAGTTGCCCCGGTAGAGCACGGCAAAATCTTTCCAGCGGGCTTCATGGCGAATTTTGCGGGTCATGATTTCGCTGGCAATGCGCTCGGCTTCCGCATCTTCATTACTGGTTTGAATCACCCGAATCGGATCACCAAACCCCAGTTGGCTCCAAAGGGCTTTTTGGTGCAGGTGCGGGTTGTGCGCGATCAAATGGTTGGCGACCTTAAGGATGCGCCCAGTGGAGCGGTAATTTTGTTCGAGTTTGATCACCTTGAGGTGAGGGAAGTCTTCACCCAGTTGAATCAGGTTTTCGGGTCGCGCCCCGCGCCAGGCGT
Source organism: Marinospirillum sp. (assembly GCA_007116865.1). Lineage (GTDB taxonomy): Bacteria > Pseudomonadota > Gammaproteobacteria > Pseudomonadales > Halomonadaceae > Marinospirillum. The sequence continues at coordinate 6,020 of SKHR01000071.1, forward strand.
AGATCGACTGGTCATCATCACCGACCACGGTGAAGGTTTGACGCAAGGCCGTGAGCTGCTTGACCAGCCGATATTGGCTCACATTGGTGTCTTGATACTCATCAACCAGCAGGTAGTGAATACGATGCTGCCATTTCGCCAGTATCTCTGGATGGTTTTGAAACAGCAGAACCGGCAGGCGAATCAGGTCATCAAAATCGACGGCATTGTAGGCTTTCAAGTAGCGGTTGTACTCGGCATAGACCTTGGCGGCCAGCTGTAAAGACGGATTGTCCGCCAGGCTGGCAGCCTGCTCCGGTTCTATCAGGTCATTTTTCCAGTTAGACAGGGTGTGCAACACCTGACTGATCACCTCAGCATCGACAGTGGCATCCTTGTGCATCA
>SKHR01000073.1 GCA_007116865.1 Marinospirillum sp.
AGACCGTTGAAATCCGGCAACTCGATGTCCAGGCAAACGATCTGGGGGCGGTGTTGTGCCATGAGTGCCAGGGCTTTGGTGCCAGTTGCCGCCTCTCCGACAATTTGAAAATCCTGTTCGGTGAGGATTTGTTTGAGTAAAGCACGCAGGCTGGCACTGTCATCAACGAGCAGAAGGCGCAGGGGTGATGTCATGGAGGTGAACTCCTTAGAGAATAAGTGACTGTATTATATGTTTATTATGAAACAGTGTGTTGATTTAGTGTTAAGTTAAGGTTTTTTTAAGTGGTGTGCGCACGGGGCTTCTATTGGGGTGGGTCTTACACTAATCTTGTACATTATTGTAACTCGTGCCTGAGAAACGCTTGTTTAACAAGGTGAAAGGATCAATAATGTGGCTGTAATAAATAAAAAATGAACATTTATTTTGAGGTCTGACTATGCGTAACAACCAGCCCGTCACGCAAAAGGAGTATCCGGTTCGCCCGGATTGCGCGATCATTTCCTACACGGATGCTCAAGGTCGTATCACCTATGTCAATGACGAGTTTGTTGAGTACGCTGGCTTTGAGCGCGAAGAGTTGATCGGGCAGCCGCATAACATGATTCGCCATCCTGATATGCCACCAGAGGCTTTTCGGGATATGTGGGCGACCCTCAAAGCTGGTCGAGCCTGGCAGGGACTGGTCAAAAACCGTCGCAAAAATGGTGATCATTACTGGGTCAAGGCCACGGCCACACCGCGTAAAGATGGTGGTTACATGAGCGTGCGGCTCAAGCCTTCACGTGAAGAGGTCGCTCAAGCAGAAGCGCTGTACAAAAAAATGCATGCCAGTCGTCGCATTCGTTTGCAGGGTGGTTATGTGGTGAATGGCCTGGCCGCTCGTATTCACCATGCTTATACTAATCTGAGTTTAATGAAAACGCTGCTGTTGCCCCTAGTGTTTTTCGCCTTGAGCATTGGCGGGCTGGTGTTCTGGCAGTGGATGCGAATCTCGGACCAAGCGGTGATTGATGCGATTGCCCCCTTGATTATTGGGGGAGCAATCAGCGGTTCTGTTGCAGTCATTTGGTTGTGGCTGGCAGTGCGAACCCAGGTCAATCGATTGCACAAGCTGCAACGTGTAGCGCTGGAAATCGGCTCTGGCAACCTGGTAGCTAAGTCTCCTTTAGGAGCCAAGGATGAGATTGGCAGTGTGTTCAATGCGGTACAAGTGATGCGTAATCGTTTATTTGAAATTGTGTTTCAGATGAACCAGTCAACGAAAGTTCTGAGCCAGTCCGCTTTAGAAATGCTGGGTGCCAGCGAAGAAACGTCACGCGGTGCTCAGGAGCAATCCAGTGCATCAGCCAGCATGGCGGCGGCGCTGGAAGAGCTGACCGCATCGGTTGAGCAGATCGGAGATAATGCAAATGCAGCGCATGCGGCTTCCCAGTCTGCTGGCTCGGTTTCACAGCGCGGAGCGGAAGCGGTTTATGCCAGCACCAAGGAGATTTCGGCGATTGCCAAAACGGTGACGGAATCTGCAGACCAGCTGAAAGAGTTGGAGCAGCTGTCGGATAATATTGGCAAGATCGTTTCAACCATTCGGGATATTGCCGAGCAGACGAACCTGCTGGCCCTGAATGCCGCGATTGAGGCGGCCCGTGCCGGTGAGCATGGCCGAGGTTTTGCGGTCGTGGCTGATGAGGTACGTAACCTGGCCGAACGCACGGCGCATTCAACCGTTGAAATTTCAGACATGGTTGAACAGATCCAAAAACGAACTGAGCTGGCAGTGAGTGAGATGCAAGCCAGTGTGCGCAGTGTTGAGTCTGGCGTAGACAAAGCTCAAAAAGCAGGTCAATCGGTGGCGGACATCGAACAGGAAACCCTCAAGGTCGTCCAGGCGACTCAAGATATTCAGCAGGTGCTGCAAGAACAAGCCCTGGCAGCACGAGAAGTTGCTGAAACAGTTGAAGGAATTGCCAGTCTTGCGGATAATAATGCGGTACAGGCCTCGCAGGCGTTGGAAGCTTGTCATCGTGTTCAGGGTATTACCCAGGTACTGGATGATCTGAGAAAACAGTTTAGAGTCTATGCAGAGTAGGTAGTGGATGCCCAGAAAATGCTCAGTGCTCGTTGGTTTGGAGCACTGGATACATGTTTGTATGGCTTAAACAAGCAGCCCGATTAGGGCTGCTTTGCCTCTTTTCATCTTCTCTGTTAGCGGAAAAAACGCTGACCCTGGGGGTGCTTTCTGTTCGTCCTGCTGAAATCACTCAGGCTCGTTGGCAGCCCTTGGCGGCCTACCTTTCCGAGCAATTGCCGGGTTATCGGGTTGAACTTCTGGTTGCGGACTACCCCAGCCTGGAGCAATTGATTGCCCAAGGCAAGGTTGACTTGTTGCTGACCAATCCCTCCCATTCCATCCGCTTGCGTGAACATCACGCGCTGACGGGTGTGCTCGCAACCTTACAATATGCGAGCGGTGGCCATGTGCTGTCGCATTTTGGTGGTGTCTTTATTGTTGATGCTCAACGTGAGCAGTTGAATTCTTTAGAAGCGGTCAGTGGCTTACGTTTTGCTGCAGTGGAGCCTGGCTCCCTCGGTGGTTATCAAGCCCAGCTTCTTGCACTGAGTTCCCGCGGTCTGCCTTTACCCACTGATATCGACTTTACAGGCATGCCTCATGATCGAGTCGTTGACCGGGTACTCAGGGGCGAGGCCGATGTAGGTTTGATTCGCACCGGGGTCCTGGAAAGCCTGATCGCGGAAGACAAAATAGCCGCCGATGCACTCAGGGTGCTTGCTCCACGACAGTTTGCTGAATTTCCATTTCTGGTATCCACGGACCTTTACCCTGAGTGGCCTTTGATCGCCTTGCCTCACTTGGACCCAGCCCTGGGCCAGCGGGTCACTGCACTGCTGTTACTGATGGGACTGGATCATCCTGAAGTAGCCGCTGAACTTGGCATCGCTGGGTTTACCTTGCCTGCCGACTACCAGCCGGTAGAAACCCTGATGCGAACCCTAAGGCTACCGCCTTTTGATCTGTCACCCCTCAATCAGCTGCAAGCACTGTGGATGGCGAATCCTTTTCTGTATTCCTTAGTGCTAGCCTCGGTGATCTTGGCTTTGGGACTGGCTTGGACGCTGGTGCTCTTGTACCAGCGTGCCGAACACCGTGCCCGTCAACTGGCTGAGCAGATGCATAAGCTGGCAACACAAGTCCCTGGTGTCATTTATCAGTTTCAATTGACCCAGGATGGGCGCATGTTTTTTCCCTATGCCAGCAAAGGAATTCAGCAGGTGTATGGAGTCAATCCAGAAGAGGTGATGACCCAGGCGGATAGGGTTTTTGAAACGATTCACCCGGATGATCGTTCCCTCGTAGAGGAAAGCATTTATTTATCAGCCCATCATTTAACTCAGTGGCACCAAGAGTATCGAGTGCTGGCCGAAGAGGGAAAAACCCGCTGGGTTGAAGGTCGAGCTGAGCCTGAGCGAATGGCCAACGGCGATGTGCTCTGGCATGGTTATATCGGCGAGATCACACCCCGCAAGCAAGCTGAGCTGGCACTGGAAGAACAGCGTGAAGCACTGATATATTCCAATGCCGAACTAGAGCAGTTTGCTTATGTGATTTCGCACGACTTACGTCAGCCTTTGCGTTTGATCAGTAGCTATATTGAGCTGCTAAAAAGATCTCTGGCTGAGCGCCTCGACCCTCAGGCTCAGACCATGATGGGGTATACCGTGCAGGCAGCGCAACGCATGGACCAGATGCTGGTCGGCCTGTTGCATTACTCACGGGTCGGGCGCAAGGGTCAACCCATGCAGGCCTGTCAGTCCTGGGCCGTGTTTGAAGAAGCCCTGCGTTATGTACAGCCAGAGCTTCTGCACAGTGAAGGCCAGGTGGATTTTCCTGAGGCCTCACTCTGGCCGGAGGTCTGGGGCAGTCCCGATGAGTTGATGCGTGTTTTTCAAAACCTGTTGAGCAATGCCATCAAATACCATCAACCCGGTCATCCACCACAAGTTCGGATCGACTTTGAACCCCAGACAGACGCTTGGCAGTTTGTTGTGGCTGATCAGGGCATGGGGTTTGAACCCTCCCAGGCACACCGCCTGTTTAAAGTCTTTCAGCGCCTTCATAGCCGCGAAGAGATTGAGGGAAGCGGAATCGGTTTGGCGATTTGTGCAAAAATTATTCGCCGTCATTCTGGGCGCCTGTGGGGTGAGTCTGCCGGTAATCAGCAAGGCGCACGCTTTTTCTTCACGTTACCCAAAACATCGGTTGCATTGACCCAGAGAGGCTCAGGTGATCAAGACTGAAAGTACGGAACAACGAACCCTGGTGGTTTTAGTCATAGAGGATCAGCGCTCACAAGCGGAATTGATTCGTATGCAGCTCCAAATGGTCGATCCCAAGGCTTTTCATGTGATTTTGCATCACTCGGTCAGTGAAGCCGCGCAGATGGTGGTCACTGAGTTTCATCCGGATGTGATTCTTCTCGACCTGAATCTATCGGACTCCAGTGGCGCTGAAACGGTGCGTTTGTGCCGAGAACATTTCCCGGATCCAGCCATCGTGGTGCTGACCGGCATGGATGATCATGCCGTCGCCCGTGAAGCCCTGGCATACGGCGCTGAGGACTATCTGGTCAAGGGGGCTGCGCCTGAACTCTTAAGCAAGGCAGTCCACTATGCCGTGCTGCGCCATGAACGAGATGCCAGCGACCGTTTGGCTCGAGCCGTTTTTCGTTACTCCAGCGATGGAATTCTGGTGATGGACGGGCGTGGCTGGATTCAGGCAGTGAACCAGGCGTTATGTCAGATGACAGGTTACAACGAACAGGCTTTGATTGATAAAAGCATCCATTTTTTAAGTGCTAACCCGGCAGAAAAAGATCCGCTTAAACTCATGATGCAGGTCCTGATAGAAGCGGGGCAGTGGGAGGGGGAACTCTGGTGTCGCCGCGCTTCAGGGGAGGTGTTTGTAGCCCGAGTCCGTGCGAGTGCCGAAAAAGGACCGCAGGAACGTTTAATTCAAATTGTTGCCTTGATATCCGATGTGACTGAGCAGCGACGCTATCAGGAAGCAATCGAGTACAAAGCCTACCACGATGCCTTGACGGGTTTACCGAACCGAACCCTGCTGCAACAGCGCTTTCATCAGACTGCCGCCTGGACACGCCGAACTCAGGCGCACCTGCTGGTGGCTTACTTTGATCTGGATGGCTTTAAACCGATCAATGATACCCATGGTCATGCGGCTGGCGATGAGGTGTTGCGTGTGCTGACTCAGCGTCTGAAAGTTCAGCTGAGAGAAGAAGATACGCTGGCACGATTAGGCGGCGACGAGTTTGTGCTGGTTGCTCAGGTCAGTGATGTGACTGAAGCAAAAGCCTTGTTGCAGCGTTTGCACGCACTGATGAGAGATCCAATTCAGTGGCAGAACCTGGATCTGGAGGTTTCGGCCAGTGTCGGCGCGGTGGTCACTGATGGTCGTGAGCCACTGGACTCCTTGCTGGAGCGAACTGACCAGAGCATGTATCAGGCCAAACAGGCCGGTCGGGACAGAATTTGTTACGTTGTCCCGACCGCTCAGACTTAGATCCCGAGGTCTTTCATTAAGTCATCGTGATCAGAAGTTGAGCTGGATCCGGTTTCATTTTGTCCAGCGTTGGTCGACTCCAGAATGCTGTCCGGATCTTCCCACTCGTCTTCATCGAAGTCGTGCAGCTTGATGAATTCGGTTTTATCCATCGACAGCTCAAGATAGAAAATATTGTTGTTTTCCGTATTGAAGGTCACTCGCCGAGACTGGGGCTGATCCAGCGTGGTGTTAACGGAAATCTGCACCTGCTTGTTGATCGCCATCATTTTGGGCTGGCTTTGGGTGATCGAGGTTTTAAGCTGTTTTCTGACCTTGTTGGTGAAATCGCCAACAATCTGGTTCATCACTTCTCCCATGACATTACCGACTTCATCAGAGGTGTGAAACTGGGCCAGCTCGTCTTCGGGCATGCCCATGCTGAGCAGATACTTGCGATAAATTTCCATCGCTGCTTCAGCAGTAAAGTTGATGATGACCAGGCCAGAGAACCCGCCATCAAAAAGTACAAAGCAACCGATGTCGGGGCGCAGGCAGGTTTTGTTGATTTTTTGCACCATGGGAGAATAGCTGATCTGGCTATTGCCGGCACTGCCCAGGACATCGGTGACAGAATGGCAGAGAATCAGCAGGACTTCTTCGGTCGTGATGGCACGAGAGCGTTTTGCAGTGGCAAGGGGGGTCACGAGTCAACTCCTGTGAACTGGACTAAAG
>SKHR01000121.1 GCA_007116865.1 Marinospirillum sp.
ATCGGCATCTGGGTCTGTTCCATAGCCGCCATTCTTTTTGCTTTCATTTATGGGCGAACGCGGATTTTACTCTCCGCGCTCTTGGTGACCAGCGCCTGGATACTGCTCAATCACGAAGTTCATCAACCGCTGCTCAATCATGACCGGGGTTATCTAGGGCCTGAGCTTTCCTATCTATTATTAAGCACGCTCTTGCCTCTGGTCATCCTGATCAACAGCCTGTGGCGTGAACGCTTCCTTCAACTGCTCGACTTGATTTTGCGTGGAGCTTTTCTTGGCTGTTTTCTGCTGGTCTGGGTCGCGATTGCCCAGCGCTTTCCCAGCGAGCTGCTGGCCTGGCTGTCCACCGTCCACTATGAAGCAGTTTTCATTGAGTCTTTAGGCCTTTCTCAAATCGCCTTTTTCACGCTTACTTTTAGCAGCCTGCTTCTACTGCTACAGCAACTTTTCAACCCCCACCCTTTTTATGCAACCCAGCTATGCGGCCTGCTGGCCATTTGCTTGGCTTTACCCCACTTTCTAACTCCGGGGCTGTTTGACCTTATTATTCTGACCACCCTGGGCTTGTTAATTGTCGCGCTGGTACAAGAAGGCCACCAGATGGCTTTTCGGGATGACCTGACCGGCCTGCCCGGACGCAGGGCCTTGAATGAACGCCTGGATCGTCTTGGCAGCCGCTACACCCTGGTCATGGGTGATGTTGATCATTTTAAAAAGTTTAATGACACCCACGGTCATGACATGGGAGATGAGGTGCTGCGCATGGTGGCCAGCTATTTGCGTAAAACCAAGGGGGGTGCCAAAGCTTATCGTTACGGCGGCGAGGAATTCACCCTGGTTTTTGCTGGCAAAACACCCGAGGAAGCCCTGCCATTCATCGAGCAAACACGTGAGGCCATCGCGGCACACTCATTCCGTGCGCGCGACTCTGCCAAACGCCCCAGTGAAGACAAACTGGGTAAAAAACAGCGTGGCCAATCATCCGGCAAACCCATCAAGGTCACCATCAGCATGGGCGCTGCCGCACGCGGCCCTTCACTGGAAAATCCAGAAGCGGTGTTAAAAGCAGCCGACCAAGCGCTTTACAAGGCCAAAAAGGCTGGACGCAACCGCGTGCATTTGCATGCCAATTAAGGTGGAACACCCTTGTCTGGACGCTTGATCGTGACACCGATGAATCTCGCCCTGGAAACCGGGCTGGATTTAAACCTGCGCGCAAACCTGGTGACCGGATTCAATCTGGCACCCACCAGGCACCTCGCCATCCTGCGCCACCCATCGGATCAGACCTGTGTTGACCAGGCTTTTTGGAGTTACACACCCACGGGTTTGAAAAATCTGGCACAGGCACCCTATGTCTTGCGGGCAGAGTCCCTTGAGGACAACCCCTTCTGTTGCAAAACCTGGGCACAGACGACCTGCTTGATTCCAGTGACCGGCTTTTACTTATGGCAGCAGGGTGCAAAAAAGAAAACGCCTTTTGCTGTCCGCCGACCCGATAATCGGCCATTTTTTTTGGCCGGACTGTGGACAACCTACCGGATCTCTTCCAATCAGACACAGTTGAGCTTTGCACTGATCAATCGCTGTGCCGAGAGCTGGCTACAACCGATTCATTCGCGCACACCGGTCATCCTCTCAACTGAGTCTATCCGTTACTGGCTGGACCCAGACGCTCCCCACATTACAAAAAAACAGATCCTGCAGCAGCCCGACCCAGTATTAGAAGTTTTTCCTGTAGGAAGTCGCGTCAACGACCCCGACATCAATGAAAGCAGTCTGACTCAGCCACTGACCGCACAAAAATTTCGACGTGGAACTTAGACCTTGAACGCTAGGACTAAGCTTCTTTTAACGCATACTTTTGGAAGTGATATGCCACGATTCAACCCTGCTCTATGTTTGCTGATCAGTGCTCTGTTTTTGCTGGGATGCAGCGAACGCTTCATCACACCTCACCCGGAACCCGAGCCACAAACACCCATCACGGCACCCACGGATCAACGCGAATATCGTGCTCAAACCCTTGATAACGGCCTCCAGGTTTTACTCATCAGTGACCCCCTGGCGGAAAAAGCAGCGGCTTCTATGAATGTGGCCGCAGGTAGCTGGCATGAGCCAGATGAATGGCCGGGGTTGGCGCATTTTCTTGAGCACATGCTGTTTTTAGGCACTGAGCTTTATCCACAACCGGATGCCTATCAGCAGTTTATTCGCCAGCATGGCGGGCGATTTAATGCCTTCACTGCACCGCGTGATACCAACTATTTTTTTGATATTCGTGCTGAACATCTTGAAGGCGCTCTAAGCCAGTTTTCACGATTTTTTATCGACCCACTGTTCACCCCGGGCTATGTGGCGCGTGAGGTTCAGGCCGTTCATGCAGAATGGAGCTCAACCCTGCAAGATGATGGTCGCCGCCGTTTTGCAGCGCTGCGTGAAGCTCTCAACCCTGAGCACCCTGCCTCACGTTTTAGCGCAGGCAATCGCGATTCACTGGATGTCAGCAGCCCGGAGCTGATTCCAGCCATGCGCCAGTTTCATGAAGACTATTACCATCCTGATCGGATGAGCCTGGTGATTTTCGGCCCCCAGTCGCTCGACACACTGGCGCAGTATGTGGCGCGCTTTTTCACCGAGCTACCCCAACGCGCCAGTCAGGCAGATCCCCACTGGCCCAGCCTGGTCAGTGAGCAGGCACTGCCAAAAATGCTTGAGGTTCGCCCGCTGCGTGAAACCTACGTATTACAGCTGCACTTCCCCATTCGTGACCCCCAGGCAGACTACCGCGACAAACCGCTGGAATATCTGTCCCACCTGATCACCCACGAAGCCGAAGGTAGCCTGTTGGCGCAACTCCGGGCACTCGGCTGGGTGCAGCAAATGTTTGCCGGCGGGCAGATGGGTGACGGAGAAAACGCACTTTTCACCATCAGCTTTGAACTCACCCCGGAAGGGGATCAACACCTGGATCAGATTGAAGCCACCCTTTTCGCCTGGCTGGCAAAAATTGAGCAGCAGGGCATTGAGGCCTGGCGTTTTGATGAGCTTCGCCAACTGGCTGAGCTGGCTTTCAATGACCGTGAAACCCCAGACCCCAGCCGTGAAGTGACCCATCTGTCGATGCGCCTGCGTCACCTACCGCCGGCAGACTGGCTCCGAAGCGCTTATCTTTTTGCTGAGTTCAATCCGTCACTGATCCACCATTACCTGCAGGCCTTGACACCCGACAAGCGCCTGCGCGTTCGTACCAGCCCAGCCGTTGAAACCACACAGACGGCCCCCTGGTTACCCGTTGAATATCAGATTTCACCGTTAAGCCAAACCCTTAAGCAGGAGTCGCCCATCACCCAGTGGCGTTTACCACCGGCCAACCCGTTTATTCCCAGTGAGCTGGCATTGCTGGACGAACCCAAAGATGAGCAGCCCAGGCTGATCCTGCAACGTCCTGGGCTGGCGGTTTGGCAGGGCGTTGATGATCGCTTTTCCAGCCCCAGAGCCCAGGTTCACCTGTCACTGCAAAACCCCGAAGTGCTGCACCAGCTTGATCAGCGACTGCTCGCCCGTTTGGCGGCTGAGTGGCTGGATGAAGCGCTCAGCGAAACCCTGTATTTTGCTGGCATGGCGGGAACCCACCTGAGTATCGATTCAGGCAGCCGGGGTTTGAGCTTTACTTTAAGTGGTTATCAACAAAATCAGGCTCGCTTGCTGCAAGCGGTACTGGAAGCCATGCAAACCCCTGAGTCCAACCCTGCTCGTTTTGAGCGACTCAAAAACCGCCTGCTGCGTTCACTCAACAATCAAAAGCAGGATCGCCTGCCTCAGCTACTGGTGCGCCAACTCTATCAACAAGCCATGACCCCTTTTTGGTCATTAGATGCCCAGATTGAGCAACTGGAAAGCCTGACTGAAGCGGACCTCGCTGACTTCTTCCAGCGCTTCCCTCAGGCACTGCATGTGCAAATGCTTGGCTGGGGACAAATCAGTGAATCCCAACTCCTCACCCTGGTCGAAACTCTGGAAGCACACCTGCCCAGCCAGGCGGCGGATTCCGTGCCCCTGCCACAGATTCGCGAGCTTTCTCAAGCAACGAACTCTGTTTCCCTGGCCGGCTTGCATAATGATCATGGCATTCTGACCTACTGGCAGGGTGGTACGGATCTGGCCGATGAAGCGCTTCTGCGACTGATCGCCCAGCTGCAATCGAGTGAGTTTTTTCACCAACTAAGAACTGAGCAACAACTGGGTTATGCGGTTTTTGCAGACTATCTGCCGCTGCTCAACCAGGCTGGACTGTTCTATTTTGTGCAGTCACCGGAAGCAGACCCGGCTCAACTCGATAACGCGGTAGAGCAGTTTCTCAATGGAGAGGTCGAGCGTCTCACACAGCTGACACCGGAAGCATTTGCCGAACATCAGGCCAGCCTGGTGCAGCAACTGCGTCAGCCGCCACAACGCCTGGCCCAAGCGGCTGAACGCCACTGGCAGGAAATCCTGCATCAGCGTTATGCGTTTGATCGGCGTGAAGCGGTGGCGCAGTGGGTGGAAAAGGTGACTCAAGCTGAGCTAGTGAGCGCCTATCAGCGCTGGCTCAATCCTGAGCGCCAAGGACTCAGGATCAAACACCAGGCCAGCGAAGCCGATTGATCAATAGCCTTCCATACACTGAATCGGCAAAATAGACTCAACGTGCAGCTGCAGTTCTCCTAATAAAAACAGCTGCTGCTCGTTGAGCCCTTCACTTACCAAAGCCTGAAGCCGTGCTTCCAGCTGCTTCAGCGTGATTGAAGCGAGGCGGGTTGACTGCATGCGCTGCCAGCGATACTCATCCCAGCGCTCCATTTCATGGGTTGCCAGGGTCTCCGGCCAGTTTCTGGCACGGTAGCGAAACAGCATTTCATCCAGACGCGGATCATTAAATACCGGCACCCACTCAGCCAGATCCAGTGGATCCATCTGACGCAGCTGTTCAAATTGGCGTTTATCCTGATCGCTAAAAAACGGTCCACTGTAGAGCATTAAGTCCGGATCGGTTTCTGCCACCGGCGCATCCTTGAAGAGTTCAGGCAAACGCTGCGACCACTGCTGTCCTTGTGGAGTCAGCAGGGTTTTCCAGTGGCGCTCCTGCGCGGCCAGATCCAAACCCAGGCGCTCGGCGGTGGCCGAGTCCATGGTTTTAACCGGAAACAGCACCGGGCAGCGATTTTTGTGGATGAGCTTGATCGGCAAACGAGACAGGCCTTCGGCAGCCAGGGTCTCGGTGGTTGAAAACAGCTGGTGCTTCCATTGCTCTACCGATCCTTCAAAAAAGGCCAGCGGATCCTGGGACAAATCATAGGCCAGCACCGCATTGGGATTGCTGGGGTGATCCACCAAGGGTAACACCAGGGTGGTACAGCCCTGACTGGCCGGGTAGCGGCTGGACACATGCACCAAGGGTGTTTGCAGCGCCGGTTGCAGCCACTGGCTCACCGCCGCTTTGGTCCGATGCTGCAACACATAATCAAACAAACGTGGCTGCGCCTTGCGAATCAGACGTGCCAGGCTGATGGTGGCACGCACATCTGCCAGGGCATCGTGCGCCGCTTCACCATGGGTGATGCCGTTTGCGCGGGTCAGGTCTTCCAAACGAAAACTCGTTGAGCCATCTTCACGCTTGGGCCACTCGATCCCCTCCGGGCGTAATGCATGAACTGCACGCACCAGATCGATCAAATCCCAGCGCGAATTGCCCTGCTGCCATTCACGTGCATAGGGATCAATAAAGTTGCGGTAAAACAGGTGGCGAGTGACTTCATCATCAAAGCGCAGGGAGTTATAACCCAGTGTGCAGGTACCAGGCTGGCTCATCAGCGCCTGGATTCGCTGGGCGAACGCAGCCTCGGTCAGTCCTTCACGTCGAGCATGTTGGGGAGTGATGCCGGTGATCAGCACTGCATCGGGCTGAGGCAGATAATCATCCGCGGGCTGGCAGTAGAACATCTCGGCCTCACCCACTTCATTCAGCTCGGCATCAGTCCAGACGGCAGCAAACTGGCAGGGCCGATCCCGTCGCGGATCCGCCCCAAAGGTTTCATAATCATGCCACAAAAAACGTAGTGGTTGACTCATGCCTCTCCCCAGGCTTAGCGCAGGCTGGGTTTGTGATCCGCCTGTTCGGCAAAGGTCACATTGATCTCAAGAATTGACTCCCGATCACTGCGCTCCAGTTGAACTCTGACTTGATCCATATTGATCGAAACATAGCGTTTAACAACATCCAGCAAATCCTGCTGCATGCGTGGCAGAAACTCAGGCTGCCC
>SKHR01000129.1 GCA_007116865.1 Marinospirillum sp.
CTCTTGTCTCTCGACTCAGATGCCCAGTGCCAGATCGCGCGCCAAGTGGTTGCCAAGGGTTGGTCGGTGCGACAAACCGAAGCACAGGTGCGGCATTATTTGAGTGCGCCGACAAAAACCGATCAAAAACCGAAAGATCCGGATTTGGTGCGCCTAGAAAACCATCTACAAGCGCGTATTGGCGCACCCGTGGCGATCCGCCACTCCGCAAAGGGCAAGGGCAAGCTGGAAATTCGCTATAACAGCCTAGAAGAGTTAGATGGTATTTTGCGTCATTTGCAGTGAAAAACCCTGCATGAGCTTTTGTGTATAGAACCTTGGTCTTAGCCACTGGGATCAAGGGCCTGTGGCGGTTGATGCCGGCTGGCTAAGTCTCTATAATCCGAGGGCTTTGAATTCAGGCCGCCACCTGGCCTACGACTCGGCTGCAAGAGGAACACAACGGAAGATGGCTGAAATTCCCCTTCCGCCGTATCGAAAGCTGCTGGGTTTTCAGTTGCTTGTCTTGGGTGTGCTGGCGTTGTTGCTTGAGTGGGCTTGGTCCGGCAGCGGTTTCTCTGCCCTGCTGGGTGGTCTGATTGCCTGGATTCCCCAAAGTGTTTTTGCTTGGATGGTGTTTCGCCATCGGGGTGCTCGCCGAATGAATCAAAGCGTGCGTGACCTGATGTTAGGCGAAGGACTGAAGTTAGGTTTGACGTTTGTTCTCTTCATCGTGGTTTTTGTTGGAGTGCAACCCTCAAACCCAATTTCACTGATATGTGCTTACTCGGTGGTTTTACTGCTTCACTGGCTGGCTCCCTGGCTGCTGAAACAGAACAAACCGCGTTAACTTTTTTCGAGGCTGATCATGGCAGATACACCCGTAGAATATATTCAGCACCACCTTTCGAACCTGACTTTTGGCAAACACCCGGAAATGGGTTGGATGCTGGCAGAAAAGAGCAGCCAGGCAGCCGAAATGGGCTTCTGGGCAATCCATGTGGATACCCTGTTATGGTCGGTGCTCATGGGCGTATTGTTTCTGTTTGTCTTCAAAAAAGCAGCGAATAAAGCAACGGCAGGGGTGCCCGGAGGGCTGCAAAACTTTGTCGAGATGTGTGTTGAGTTTGTCGAGGGCATGGTCAAAGAGACCTTCCACGGTAAAAACCCAGTGATCGCTCCTTTGGCACTGACGATTTTTGTGTGGATTTTCCTGATGAACAGCCTCAAGTGGCTGCCAGTTGACTGGATTCCTGAGCTGGCCATGGCCACCGGTCTGGTGAACTACTTCAAAATCGTACCAACCACTGACCCCAATGCCACTTTTGGTCTGTCGCTGGGTGTTTTCTTCCTGATCATTTTCTATAGCATCAAGGTCAAAGGCGGGCTAGGCTTCATCAAAGAACTGTCTTTCACACCTTTCAACCACTGGATTTTTATTCCCTTCAACCTGTTCCTGGAAATCCTGGGCCTGTTGACCAAACCAATCAGTTTGGCGCTGCGTCTATTCGGTAACATGTACGCCGGTGAAGTGGTCTTCATTTTGATCGCCCTGACCTTTGGTGCGGGCTGGATCATGGGTCTGCTAGGTCTGGGCATGCAGTGGATCTGGGCGGTATTCCACCTGCTGGTCATTCCATTGCAGGCGTTTATTTTCATGGTATTGACCATTGTGTACCTGAGTGCGGCGCACGAGGATCACTAAGGCTTTACCCGGCTAGGCGGCAGGGGCTGCCTAGCCAGAAACGAGCAGTAAATCAATCAACCTTAACTCACCTTCAACCAACCTTAAGTAACTTAGGAGTCACACATGGAACTCGTATACATCGCTGCTGCAATCATCATCGGCATGGGCGCTCTGGCTACTGGCATTGGCTTTGCTCTGCTGGGCGGTAAGCTGCTGGAGTCGACTGCGCGTCAGCCTGAGCTGGGTGCACAGCTGCAAACCAAAACCTTCATCATGGCCGGTCTGCTGGACGCGGTACCCATGATCGGTGTTGGTATTGCCATGTACCTCATCTTTGTTGTTGCGGGTTAAGGTTGGCTTCAAGGCCGGGTTTTCCCGGTCTTTGTCTCCCTGACTACAGCAACACTAAGACAAAAGGTATCGCGTTATGAATATGAATTTGACCATTTTGGGTCAGTCAATCGCTTTCGCACTCTTTGTCTGGTTCTGCATGAAGTTTGTATGGCCACCGATTTCCGCGGCCATGCGTGAGCGCCAGAAAAAGATCGCCGAAGGTCTGGATTCAGCCAGTCGCGCCCAGCGTGATCTGGAATTGGCACAGCAGAAAGCATCAGAAACCCTGCGTGAAGCCAAAGAGCAGTCTGCTCAGATTCTGGAGCAAGCGAATAAGCGCGCTAACCTGATGATTGAAGAAGCCAAAGAAAAGGCACGTGAAGACGGCGAGCGTCTGATCGAGTCTGCCAAGGCAGAGATCACTCAGGAGATTAACCGCGCCAAGGACGAGCTACGCAGCCAGATTTCTAGCCTGATCGTTCAAGGAGCAGAGCAAATTCTTGAGCGCTCTGTGGATGAAAAGGCCCATAGCGAGCTGGTCGACAAACTCGCCAAGCAACTGTAAGCGAGGTGTCATATGGCTGATAAGAACACACTGGCCAGGCCCTACGCGAAGGCCGCTTTTGAGTATGCACTAAATGAAGGCAAGTTGGCCGACTGGTCAGCCATGCTTTCAGTGATTGCTGAAGCTGCTTCCAACGATCAAGTCAAAGCTTTGTTGGTGAACCCTGGGTTGACCAGTCAAGACAAGGCGGAATTGCTGTTAGAGGTGTGTCAGGCGCGCATCGATGAAAAAGGACAGAACTTTATTCGCTTGTTGAGTGAAAAAAGCCGTCTGCCTTTGATTCCGGTGATTGCCGAGATCTACGAAGCCTTTAAAGCGGAGCAGGAAAAAACCGTTGAAGCCCTGGTGCTTTCAGCGTTTGAACTCCAGCCCGAACAGCAAAAACAGCTGGAAGAAGCATTGCGCAACCGACTGAACCGAGCAGTGAATCTCAAGGTAACAGTCGATAAGCGTCTCATAGGCGGTGTCATTATTCGCACCGGTGACCTGGTGATCGATGGCTCGATTCGCGGCAAGATCGCGAAACTGGCCGAGTCATTGAAATCCTGATTTTGAGGGACAAGGCATGCAGCAACTGAATCCATCCGAGATCAGTGACATCATCAAGAAGCGCATTGGTAACTTGGATGTCACGTCTAAAGCCCAGAATGAGGGCACCATCGTGAGTGTTGCCGACGGTATCGTGAAAGTTCACGGCCTCGGCGATGTCATGTATGGCGAAATGATTGAATTTGAACAAGGCGCCTTTGGTATGGCCCTTAACCTTGAGCGCGACTCTGTCGGCGTGGTGGTTTTGGGTGATTACCTGGGTCTGGCCGAAGGCCAGTCAGCCCGTTGTACCGGTCGTATTCTGGAAGTCCCTGTTGGTGATGAGCTGCTGGGTCGCGTTGTTGACGCGCTGGGCAACCCCATCGATGGCAAGGGGCCAATCCAGGCGGCTCAAACCGACGCGGTTGAAAAGGTTGCCCCTGGCGTTATCTGGCGTCAAAGCGTTGATCAGCCCTTGCAAACGGGCTACAAAGCGGTTGACGCCATGGTTCCGATCGGCCGTGGTCAGCGTGAGTTGATCATCGGTGACCGCCAGATTGGTAAGTCGGCGATCGCGATTGATGCGATCATCAACCAAAAGAACACCGGTGTTAAGTGTATCTATGTGGCGGTTGGTCAGAAGCAGTCGACCATTGCCAACGTGGTACGCAAGCTGGAAGAGCACGGTGCGCTGGATCACACCATTGTTGTGGTGGCTTCCGCATCTGAAGCAGCGGCACTGCAGTTCCTGGCGCCCTACTCAGGCTGCACCATGGGTGAGTACTTCCGTGACCGCGGTCAGGACGCACTGATTGTTTATGACGATTTGACCAAGCAAGCCTGGGCCTACCGTCAGATTTCTCTGCTGTTGAAGCGCCCACCCGGACGTGAAGCCTATCCTGGTGACGTTTTCTACCTCCACTCTCGTTTGCTGGAGCGTGCATCACGAGTCAGCGCCGACTACGTTGAGAAGTTCACCAACGGTGAAGTGAAAGGCCAAACCGGTTCATTGACCGCGCTGCCAATCATCGAAACCCAAGGCGGTGACGTGTCTGCATTCGTACCGACCAACGTGATCTCGATCACTGACGGTCAGATCTTCGTTGAAACCAGCCTGTTCAACTCAGGGATTCGCCCTGCGATGAACGCCGGTATTTCGGTTTCGCGGGTCGGTGGTGCGGCACAGACCAAAATCATCAAGAAGCTCGGCGGTGGTATCCGTCTGGCCCTGGCTCAGTACCGCGAACTGGCGGCTTTCTCCCAGTTTGCTTCTGACCTTGATGAAGCGACGCGTAAGCAGCTGGAACATGGTCAGCGCGTGACTGAACTGATGAAGCAAAATCAGTACAGCCCCATGACCATCGCCGATATGGGTGTTTCACTGTTCGCAGCAGAAAATCACTTCCTGGATGACATCGAAGTGAAGAAAGTCCTTGCTTTCGAAGCCGCGCTGCACAGCTATATGAATAGCGAGCATGCGGATCTGATGAAGCAAATTAACGAAACGGGCGATTTCTCTAAAGAAATCGAAGCGGCCCTCAAATCTGCGGTTGAGCAGTTTAAGGCCACTCAGTCCTGGTAAGTGGATCAAGTGACCGCTTAACCGCGGCCACTTAACCACTTGTTGGCAAAAAAGGCGAAAGCGTATGGCAGTCGGAAAAGAGATCCGCTCCCAGATCGGGAGTATCAAAAATACGCAGAAGATTACCAGCGCCATGCAAATGGTTGCTGCTTCTAAGATGCGTAAAGCGCAGGATCGCATGGCCGCCAGCCACCCTTATGCCACCCAGATCCGTAAAGTTGTCAGTCATATTGCAAAATCAACACCGGAATACAAGCACTCTTATATGGTTGAGCGCGATGTCAAACGGGTTGGTTATATCGTGGTCTCTTCTGACCGAGGCCTGTGTGGGGGTTTGAACATTAACCTGTTCAAAGCCACGGTGCAGGACATCCTCAAGTGGAAGAACCAGGGCGCAGAGGTTGAAGTCTGCGCGATCGGTAGCAAGGCTGGTGGCTTTTTCCGCCGTTTCGGTGGAAGTCTGGTGGCAGCCAAGAGCGGGCTGGGTGATGCACCTAAGGCCAGTGAGCTGGTCGGGAGCGTCAAGGTCATGCTGGATGCCTATGAAGAAGGCAGAATCGATCGGCTTTTCGTGGTGTACAACGAGTTCATCAACACCATGAGTCAAAAGCCCTTGATTCGGCAACTGTTACCCCTGGAAGCAGAGGCGGCTAAAGACGAAGACAAGAGCAAAGCAACAGGCTGGGATTATTTGTATGAGCCTGATGCCAAGTATCTTTTGGATAACCTTTTGATTCGTTATATCGAATCACAGGTTTACCAAGCAGTCGTTGAAAACCTGGCGTGTGAGCAGTCCGCACGGATGGTTGCGATGAAAAGCGCGACCGATAATGCGGGCAACTTTATTGATGAATTGCAGCTGGTGTATAACAAAGCACGTCAGGCCGCAATCACCCAGGAAATTGCCGAAATTGTAGGCGGAGCTGCAGCCATCTGATAACGGCCCGATTTCGGGCATGATGGATAGCAGGTTTCATTTGCAGGTTTGAGAGGAACCAAGATGAGTAGCGGACGTATCGTACAGATCATCGGTGCCGTTATCGACGTAGAATTTGACCGGGCTAACGTTCCTAACGTTTATGACGCCCTGACCGTCGATGGCAGCGAAATGATTCTAGAAGTACAGCAGCAGCTCGGTGACGGCACCGTGCGCTGCATTGCAATGGGCTCTACTGAGGGTCTGAAGCGTGGCCTGGTGGCTCAAAACACCAATGCCCCTATTTCTGTGCCTGTGGGAACCAAAACCCTGGGCCGGATCATGGACGTATTGGGTCGCCCCATCGACGAAGCCGGTCCAATCGGCGAAGAAGAGCGTTGGGCGATTCACCGTAAAGCCCCCACCTATGACGAACAATCCAGCGCGATTGAGCTGCTGGAAACGGGCATCAAGGTTATCGACCTGGTGTGTCCTTTCGCCAAGGGCGGTAAGGTCGGCCTGTTCGGCGGTGCCGGTGTTGGTAAAACCGTTAACATGATGGAGTTGATCCGTAACATCGCGATCGAGCACAGCGGCTACTCGGTATTTGCCGGGGTTGGTGAGCGTACGCGTGAAGGGAACGACTTCTA
>SKHR01000186.1 GCA_007116865.1 Marinospirillum sp.
GCTTGCACCCGCTGTTTAAGCCCCGCTTCGGTGCGTTGCCATTCGTCCAGTGGAATGATTCGGGGCACAATATCAAAAGGCCAGGCACGATCAATCATGCTGCCTTCGGAATAAACGGTAAAAGTGATGCCCATCACCTGAATTGCCACTTCGGCCGCTTGCTTGTGCTCTTTCAGCTCACGCGCATCCAACTGAGCCAGATATTCACACAGCATTTTCGCTGCCGGATGCGGCACACCTGGGGCAGCCATCAACTCATCATAAAAGCCATTAGAGGCATAGGTGCTCCAATCGATCTTGCTCATTGGCTTGTCTTTTCCTCGCAGCAACCGGTGCTTTAAGCCGGTGTTTGTTATCGTTGACTGACCGTCTGCAATCTGCAATCTGTATGCCATATAAAATGCGATCTGCTTTTACTTCTGGTGATGCCAGCGCAGATCCAGCGTGCAGGGGTATTCGCAATTGATCACTTCCCGTGGGGGTTGCAGAGCGCCCTGAGTGTGTCCGTGTGGCCAGAAACGTGCCAGACGGCGGGCTTCAGCTTCATTGGCATTGACCGGGAAGGTCTCATAATTGCGCCCGGCCGGGTGTGAGACATGATAGGTGCAGCCGCCCAGTGAGCGCTGATTCCAGGTGTCGTAGAGGTCAAACACCAGCGGGGCATGCACCGGAATCATCGGGTGCAGGGCTGAAGGGGGTTGCCAGGCGCGATAACGGACCCCGGCGACCGCTTCGCCTTCCACACCGGTGGCTTGCAGTGGCAGCAAACGACCATTGCAGGTGACCTGATGTCTGGCTGGGTTCAGCCCCTTTACCTTGAGCTGCAGGCGTTCGACCGAGGAATCCACATAACGCGCGGTGCCACTGCCACTGACTTCTTCACCCAGCACATGCCAGGGCTCCAGTGCCTGGCGCAGTTCCAGCTGTACGCTGTCATAGGTGACGCGGCCATAACAGGGAAAGCGGAATTCTAAAAAGGGTGCAAACCATTCCAGTTGGAAGTCAAAGCCGAACTCGGCCAGGTCTTGGAGCACATCCTTAAGATCCTGCCATAAATAATGCGGCAGCATCCAACGGTCATGCAGGCTGGTGCCCCAGCGCACCAGGGGTTTGCGATAGGGGGTTTTGGCAAAACGTGCCACCAGGGCACGGATCAAGAGCTGCTGCATCAGACTCATGCGTGCATGGGGTGGCATTTCAAAGCCGCGTAACTCCAGCAGACCCAGACGTCCGGTTGGAGTGTCGGGTGAGTAGAGCTTATCGATACAGAACTCTGCGCGATGAGTGTTACCCGTGATGTCTGTCAGCAGGTTGCGTAGCAGGCGATCCACCAGCCAGGGCTGAGTGACCTCACCGACTGGCATCTGTTGTAGGGCAATTTCCAGTTCGTACAGGGCCTCATGTCGGGCTTCATCAACCCTCGGTGCCTGACTGGTCGGCCCCATGAACAGACCGACAAACAGATAGGACAGACTGGGGTGATGCTGCCAGTAGGTCAGCATGCTGGCGAGCAGATCCGGGCGGCGCAGAAAGGGTGAGTCGGCCGGGGTCTCACCACCCAGGGTGACGTGATTGCCGCCACCGGTGCCGGTGTGACGACCATCCAGCATGAACTTGTCGGTGCCCAGGCGGGTCTGGCGCGCTTCTTCATACAGAATGTCGGTGTTGCGCACCAGTTCGGCCCAGCTGCGTGCGGGCATGATGTTGACTTCGATGACTCCCGGGTCCGGGGTGATCATGAACTTTTCAATGCGCGGATCGGAAGGTGGAGGATAACCCTCGATGCACACCGGCAGGTTCAACTGCGCCGCTGTTTGCTCAACGGCGGCAAGAAGTTCGGCCCAGGCTTCCAGGTCATGCAGAGGTGGCATGAAGATAAACAGCTTGCCTTCACGGGGCTCGATACACAGGGCAGTGTGGATGACTTCAGCATCAGATCCGTCCAACTGTTGTGTGTTTTGAGGTGAGTGGGCCTGCCAACGACTATAGCGGCTGGCGACCTCGCCATGCAGGTCTACAAGAGGCTGGCGCGGTTCAAAAAGGCTAGGAGGTTGAGGTTGATCTTGCTGATCCGCCCGAGGCAGAGCCGATAGGGGCAGGCGTAACCCCATAGGAGAATCGCCCGGCAGCAAATACAGGGTTTTGCGTTTGAGTGGCCAAGGGCCGGACTTCCAGCCCTTTTGGCTCACCGGGCGTGTCAGAGGTAGCACTAGCCCGGTGATCTCATCCAGTCCGCGCTCCAGCAGGCGAGCCAAGCGCGCACGATTTTCATCATCCTTCAGATCTTCGCCTTCCAGCTCAACATCGACGGGCTGGTTTCGTTCTAGCCACAGGTAGTGGTAGGCATCCTCATAAGCACGAATCAGCCAGCGAGGATCGACGCCCAGGTGCCGTGTCAGGGTTTCAGCAAAGGCGCCAGCTTGGGCGATGCCAAAATCATAGTTCTTGTTGATGTCGGCCTGCCAGCGATCTTCCCGCCACAGGGCTTGACCATCCTTGCGCCAGTAGCAGGCCAACGCCCAGCGCGGCAGGCTTTCGCCCGGATACCACTTGCCCTGCTGATAGTGCACCAGACTGCCAGGCGCAAAGTGGGGGCGCAGACGTTTGAGCAGCTGTTCAGCCAGGCCGCGTTTGGTCGGCCCCTGCGCATCGGTGTTCCATTCCGGTGCATCCATATCATCAATGGAAACAAAGGTCGGCTCTCCGCCCAGGGTGAGGCGAAGGTCTTCGGCATTCAGTGCCTGATCGACATGCTCACCCAGTTGAAGGATCTCTGCCCAGGCGGCTTCACTGTAGGGCTTGGTCACCCGAGGTTCTTCATGAATGCGGGTGATCTGCATGTGAAAATCAAAGCTGACTTCACAGGGGGCAGAAAAACCGGTGATGGCGGCGGCTGAAGTGGGTTCCGGGGTGGCGGCCAGCGGCAGATGCCCTTCACCAGCCAGCAGGCCAGAGGTCGGATCTAATCCGATCCAGCCTGCGCCGGGAACAA
This sequence comes from Marinospirillum sp., assembly GCA_007116865.1. Classification (GTDB taxonomy): domain Bacteria; phylum Pseudomonadota; class Gammaproteobacteria; order Pseudomonadales; family Halomonadaceae; genus Marinospirillum. The sequence continues at coordinate 2,993 of SKHR01000186.1, forward strand.
AGACCTCGGTCCAGGCATGCAGGTCAGTGAAATCCTCTTCAGTGCCGGAGGGGCCGTCCAGCGCCTTCACATCGGCGGTCAATTGAATCAGGTAACCCGAGACAAAACGGGCGGCTAACCCCAGATGGCGCAGGATCTGTACCAGCAACCAGGCTGAGTCCCGGCAGGAACCCAGGCGTTTTTCCAGGGTTTCTTCGGCGCTTTGCACACCGGGTTCCAGGCGCACTGTATAGGCAATGTCCTGTTGCAGGCGCTGATTCAGGCTGACCAGAAAGCTCACAATGGCTGCTGGTTCACGCGGCACCGCATCCAGCCACTGCATCAATAGCGGGCCAGATTCAGTGATTTCCAGATAGGGGGTCAGGTCACGTTTGAGGCTGTCTCGATACTGAAAAGGGAACTGCTCGGCGGATTCTTCGACAAAAAAATCAAAAGGATTGATGACCGTCATCGGGGCAATGACTTCAACTTCGACCTGTAAAAACTGAACCTTATCAGGAAATACCAGGCGTGCCAGATGGTTGCCAAAGGGGTCCTGCTGCCAGTTGATAAAATACTCGCCGCCAGTGATTTTCAGTGAATAGCTGTCAATCGGGGTGCGGCAGTGGGGCGCCGGTTTGAGACGGATCAAGTGGGGTGAGAGCTTTACCGGCTTATCGAAGTCATAGCGGGTGCGGTGTTTTAGGGCAACTCGGATGGTCATGATGACGTGATCCCTTGAATTTTAGAGAAAGGCTTCGGAAAAGCTTGGCAAACTCTGTGCCACAATGACCTGATGCACCAGACGCAGTTTTTCGATCACCGCCGGGGCGAGTACAAAGGGATAGGCTTGGGGGTGCCCCATGCTCTGATTGAGGCTGTTCAGTGCGACGGATAACGGCAGCCAGGCCTGGATCCGTGCATCAAAACTTGCCTCCAGTGCTGGGTTGAATCTCTGGTCCAGATGGACAGACTCAATGTCGCTGGATGAGGCTTGCAGTGTCAACCCAAACTGGCCAGCGGTTTCCAGGGTATCCAGAATATGCAGGTAATGTGCCCAGGTTTCAGCCCAGTCCTCCCAGGGGTGGGCGCTGGCATAAGCACTGACATGCTGCTGTTGCCAGTCATCGCAGGCTCCTTGGGCATAATAGGTTTCAAGCGCAGTGGCATAATCCTGACGTTCATCGCCAAAGCATTCACGAAAAGCAAACAGCCATTGGCTGTCCCGAATCAGACGATCCCAGTAATAGTGCCCGGATTCATGGCGGAAGTGTCCCAAAAGGGTGCGATAGGGCTCTGCCATGCGATGGCGCATTTTTTCCCGGCGCACCGGATCGGCTTCAGCGATATTGAGGGTGATCAGCCCTGCGGCGTGGCCGGTCAGCACTCGCCCGGTTTCAGAAAAAGTTGGCTCAATATCCTGCAGAAAATCAAACTCCAATCCATTAGGATCAAGCGAACGCGGGCGCAAGGGCAGCCCCAGTTGCAGCAAACTATAAATGAGGCGACGTTTTTCGCTTTCCAGGCTCAGCCAGAACCCCCGGTTCTGCGGCTGACTGAGATCGGGAATGGTGCGGTTCAGACGGCAGGCAACACAAAAATCCTGTGGCTCATCCGCTGGCAGCATCCAGTTGCACACCGACTGGTGTTGATAGTTGCTGCACGGGCGATAGCGAAGTTGTGTCAGGCCCTGCTGACCCAGCGGGCGCCAAGCATGATCATCGACCGGCTCAAAGGCAAGGAGCTCCAACTGCTCGGGCACAAAACCCAGAAAAGCGCCACACTGAGTACACTGGGTGTTTTCGAAAAACACCCGTTGGCCGCAGCCGGTACAGGAAAAAAGCTTCATGCTTTTGGCTCCCGAAGCGTGCGCCGCTTGTCGGGCGCAAGGATAATTGGTGATAATAGCAACACTCTTGTATCAGGAAAATCTCTGTCATGCTCAATCTTTCTGCGCTCGGTGACGAGCTGCGTCAGCTCTTAGGTGATTATCCGGAGACGCTTGGGCATGACGAACTGCTCAATCCCGATGGCAGTATCCGCGCCTGTTGGCAGGGTATTCTTGAAGAACTGGCGGATCTAGGGCTGGACGGTTTAAGCCTGCGCTCCGAAGAAGTGCAAAACCTGCTGCACGAAAACGGCGTGACCTTCAATGTCTATGAAGATGACGTCGGCAAGCTGCGTTCCTGGCAGCTCGACCCCTTGCCCTATGTGATCAGTACCCAGGACTGGGAAAACCTGGAGCAGGGTCTGATTCAGCGAAGTCGCCTGCTTGAAGCCCTGGTCGAAGACCTTTACGGCGAACGCCGCGTGATTCGTGAAGGCGTATTGCCGCCCGAACTGGTTTATACCCACCCTTCCTGGCTGTTTGCGGCAGCGGATAACCAGAGTCGCCCTGATCGGCCTTTGCTGATTTTTCATGGCATGGATGTGATCCGTGACCACCTGGGTGAATGGCGGGTACTGGCTGACTGGACTCAGGCACCCTCGGGTGCCGGTTATGCACTGGAAAACCGTATTTTACTGGCACGCGCGCTGTCGACCCTTTATCGGGATGCACCCTTGCGTCGGCTGGCCAGTTTTCTTCAGGGCCAGCATCGCTGTCTGGCCCAACTGGCCCAACAGCATCGTGATGAACCCAATATCGTTTTGTTGACCCCCGGTCCGGGGAGTCCGGGTTATTTTGAACATGCCTGGCTGGCGAACTACATGAACTTCTCGCTGGTTGAAGGGGGCGACCTGGTGGTACGTGATGGTCAGGTGGCGATGCGTACGCTGGGTGGGTTGAAAAGCGTGGACGTGATTGTGCGCCAGATCACCGACCCCTGGTGTGATCCACTGGAACTGCGTGGAGACTCCTTGTTAGGGGTACCAGGGCTCATGCAGGCCGCGCGGCGTGGCGAGGTCGAAATAGCCAATGCACTGGGGGTGGGGGTGTTGGAGCATCCGGCGCTGAGCTGTTTTTTACCTCAGTTGTGTGAATTTCTTTTGGGTGAATCGCTGCAACTGCAAGGCCGTGAAACCCGCTGGTGCGGTGAGCCGGAACACCTTCAACAGCTGCTGGAGTTGCCCGCTGACTGGCAGATTCGAGAGATCAATGACCTCAGCAAGGTCATTCAGCCGCAAAACCTGACCCCCAGTCAGCGTGAACAGCTTCAGGCATCGATGCAAAAGTCGCCTTA